>NZ_QTLK01000016.1:0-338 GCF_003602705.1 Bacteroides sp. AM16-13 | reverse complement strand
GAATTTAGGGGCGTAGCGCCCCAACAAGGTTTCCATTCGGCATGTTATCGTTTTAGACATACCCTAAAGGGTGGAACTGTATCTCTTTCAGGGAATACCGAATGGAAACCTTGCTCCGGCGCTACGCCGGTAAATGAGAATTTAGCGGTTAAATGGGAATTTTGCAGTTAAATGGGAATTTTGCAGTTAGGCTGAAAGCCTTACAATTATATATTTATTGGGGTGCCCTGAAAGGGCCTAATTATATAGCGTAGGGCAACGCCCTACGAAAAAAACACACCAGCTAC
Organism: Bacteroides sp. AM16-13; assembly: GCF_003602705.1. Classification (NCBI taxonomy): domain Bacteria; kingdom Pseudomonadati; phylum Bacteroidota; class Bacteroidia; order Bacteroidales; family Bacteroidaceae; genus Bacteroides; species Bacteroides sp. AM16-13. The sequence goes on along the minus strand of NZ_QTLK01000016.1, from coordinate 51 downwards.
AAGCCCTGAAAGGGCGGAACTGTATACAATTATGCCCTTTCAGGGCGCAAA
>NZ_QTLK01000015.1:1439-162743 GCF_003602705.1 Bacteroides sp. AM16-13 | reverse complement strand
TATGCATGAAGGGAATTGACTAAACTTAATCCCCCAAGAATTACAACTGAGCCAAAGCAGAGCTTTCGATAGGCTAAAGCTATGCTTTTCTATGTCTAAAGCGCCGCTTTACAGAACAAAAACAACCTATATCATCTACGCAAGCTTAGAGGATAACGCAAAATATAATCCACCACAACAAACAACAGCTTTTAAGAAGCTCCTTCATCTCTAAATTCCTTATTCATAGGCTATTCAGAAGAAAGATGAAGGAGAGAATAAAAATAAAAAAATCATAGGCTGATTTAAAATAAATATCCCAATGATTGAATTTAATCATTGGGATATTTATTTTAAACACTTCGATGTTTATTATGAACTAGTCAAGAGTCCATCTTTTTTCAGCATTTAATATTTAATTCATTCAAAACCTTACGTATTGCCTCAAATGTAGTAATACGAGTAGGAACCAGCGGCAAACGAAGCTTATTTTCAATCATCCCCATCGCATTTAACATTGATTTTACGCCTGCCGGATTTCCATCGACAAATAACAGGTTAAATAATTCCGTAAATCGATGATGAATAGTCAACGCATTGGCAAAGTCTCCTTGAAGCGCCAAACGTGTCATGCGACTAAATTCACGAGGAAAAGCATTACCAATCACCGAAATCACACCAACAGCACCTAATGTTATGAGAGGAAAGGTAATACCATCATCTCCAGAGATTACATTAAAGTTTTCCGGTTTATTTTTAATAATATCATCCATTTGCGTGATATTGCCGGATGCTTCTTTAATAGCAACTACGTTATTGAAATCACGGGCAATCCGTAACGTAGTTTCAGCAGTCATATTTACTCCCGTACGTCCCGGAACATTATACAATACGATGGGGAGCTCCGTAGCTTCCGCAATCGCTTTATAATGCTGATAAATACCTTCTTGAGAAGGCTTATTATAATACGGCACCACAGACAATATCGCATCAACCCCTGTAAAATCATCGTTTTTCAATGTTTCTACAATAGCGCGAGTATTATTACCACCTACACCCAACAGAATAGGAATTCTTCCGTTGACGCGGTCAATTACCATCTTTTTTATAGTTTTCTTTTCTTCCTCGGTCAGAGTCGGTGTTTCAGCTGTAGTTCCCAGCACACACAAGAAATCCGCATTATTCTGCAATAGATAGTCCACCATACGCATCAACGCGTCATAGTCAACGCTCTCATCCTCTTTGAAAGGAGTAATCAGTGCTACCCCCATTCCTTTCAATTTAGTCTGTATCATGAGTTTTAATTATAATCTCTAATTTATTTAGCCGCAAAAGTACGAATATTTTTCTTATCTTACGATATAAGTTTCAGAAATTCGTCTTCGCTTAATATGGTTATTCCAAGTTTTTTTGCTTTTTCGAGCTTTGCAGGTCCCATATTATCTCCAGCCAGTATAAAACTCGTTTTCGCGGAAATGCTTCCAACATTTTTTCCTCCGTTTTTCTCGATAAGTTCCTTATATTCGTCACGCGAGTGATGGATAAACACACCGCTGATAACAATAGACTGCCCTGCCAACTTATCAGTGTATCCACTCAAATCTTCCTCTGTGCGATAAAGTTGCAATCCAGCCTCCTTTAGCCTGTTAACCAACTCACGATTAGACTCATTAGCAAAATAAGCAAGTATACTTTGAGCTATTTTTTCTCCGATTTCATCGATACTTACCAATTTTTCAAGATCTGCCTGCTGTAAATCATCGATATTCTCAAACGACTTCGCAATCTTTTTAGCCACAGTCTCACCAACAAAGCGGATTCCTAAAGCAAAGATTACACGCTCGAAAGGAACTGTTTTACTTTGCGCAATTCCCGTTACGATATTCTCTGCCGATTTTTCACCCATACGATCCAAACCTTTTATATCATCAACTGTAAGTTTATACAAGTCGGCCGTATTTTCAATTAATCCCAAACGATAGAACATATCCACCGTTTCCGGCCCTAATCCATCAATATTCATAGCCTTTCGACTAATAAAATGCTCTATTTTGCCTTTGATTTGAGGAGGACACGCTGTTTCATTCGGGCAATAATGAGCAGCTTCTCCTTCATATCTGACTAGTTTACTGCCACATTCGGGACAATTAACGATGAACCGAACCTTCTCACCAAGCATAAAACTACGTGCATCTTTATCAACCCCTGTAATCTTAGGAATAATTTCACCGCCTTTTTCTACATAAACCATGTCTCCAATATGCAAATCAAGCCCCTCGATAATATCCGCATTATGCAAGGACGCACGTTTTACAACCGTCCCTGAAAGCTGCACAGGATCCAGATTAGCTACTGGTGTAACAGCTCCGGTTCTTCCTACCTGATAAGTCACCTTATTCAAACGGGTCAACGCACGTTCTGCCTGGAATTTATAAGCAATAGCCCATCGAGGAGATTTAGCCGTAAAGCCCAAATTCTTCTGCTGCCTCAAACTATTCACCTTTAAAACAATCCCATCTGTGGCAACCGGCAGATTTTTACGCTCTACATCCCAATAATTGATAAATTCAAAAACCTCCTCTAATGTCTGGCACTTACGCGTCAAATCAGAGATTTTAAAGCCCCATTTTGCCGCTTCCTGAAGATTTTCATAATGTCCGTCACAAGGCAGGTTATCACCCAGCAAATAATACAAATAAGCATCCAGTTTGCGGGAAGCCACAATAGAAGAATTCTGCAACTTCAATGTACCGGAAGCCGCATTTCTCGGATTGGCAAAAAGCGGCTCTTCACGCGCTTCTTTCTCTCGATTCAACTCTTCAAACACTTCCCATGGCATAAGAATTTCTCCACGTATCTCAAAAGAAGCAGGATAATTATCACCATGCAATACAAGCGGAATAGAACGGATCGTTTTCACATTATCCGTCACATCATCCCCCTTTTCTCCATCCCCACGGGTGACGGCACGAACCAACTTTCCATCTTCATAAGTCAGCGAAATAGAAGTACCGTCATATTTCATTTCACAACAAATCTCGAAATCCTCATTCAATGCCTTACGGACACGGTCGTAGAAGTCCGTCACTTCCGCTTCCGAATATGTATTTGCCAATGACAACATAGGATATTTATGAGCCACTTGCGTGAAATTCTTGTTTAAATCGCTACCTACACGCATCGTAGGCGAATTTTCATCTTTATATTCCGGATGTGCCTGTTCCAAATCCTGAAGTTCACGCATCTTGTCGTCAAACTCTTTATCTGAGATTTCAGGAGCATTCAACACATAATAATTATAATTATGCCGGTGAAGTTCGGCACGCAATTCCTCTATTTTTTCCTTTATATCCATATTTATTCGATTGTTTAAGGCAAAAATACATGTTTATCTTTGAATATTTGTACTTTTGCGAAAAATTAAAAGATTATGCGTATTGATATTATAACAGTTTTACCCGAAATGATTGAAGGTTTCTTCAATTGTTCTATCATGAAACGAGCTCAAGATAAAGGACTTGCAGAGATACATATTCACAATCTGCGTGATTATACCGAAGATAAATATCGCCGTGTCGATGATTATCCTTTTGGAGGGTTTGCCGGAATGGTTATGAAAATAGAACCCATCGAGCGTTGCATCAATGCTCTGAAGGCAGAACGCGACTACGATGAAGTTATTTTCACGACCCCCGACGGAGAACAGTTCAACCAGCCGATGGCCAACAGCCTCTCGTTGGCACAGAATCTCATTATTCTTTGCGGACATTTCAAAGGTATCGATTACCGCATCCGAGAACACCTGATTACTAAAGAAATCAGCATTGGAGATTACGTATTAACAGGAGGAGAATTGGCAGCAGCGGTGATGGCGGACGCCATCGTACGTATCATCCCCGGAGTCATTTCTGATGAACAGTCCGCACTTTCCGATTCTTTCCAGGATAATTTGCTGGCAGCACCTGTATATACACGACCTGCGGATTATAAAGGTTGGAAAGTCCCCGATATTCTCTTATCCGGTCATGAAGCAAAAATCAAAGAATGGGAACTGCAACAATCCCTGGAACGTACCAGAAAACTTCGTCCCGACTTATTGGGAGAATAAAATAAAGTGTAAATAAAAACGACGGTGAAGAATATGTAAATCTTCACCGTCGTTTTTATTTTGCCTTCAGTTTATAAAGATCTTGCTGATAGCTAATCTTAAACACAGACCTATTTTTCATCCGCTGTTTCCAGCCTGCTTATTCTTCCTTTATTCAAAAGACAAATAGCATTTTTCTCGCAGACTTAGTGCGAATGGTTATTGTATGTTTTCAATTACACCTCAAGTGCACCAATAATTTCCTTTACAGACTTACACCCGTGTCTTTCCAGGTAATTATTTATACCATCTTCCACTTTAATAGTGACAGCAGGATCTATGAAATTTGCCGTACCAATCTGGATAGCCGTTGCACCTGCAAGCATGAATTCGACAGCATCTCTCCAGTCCATAATACCCCCTAAACCAATGACAGGAATATTTACCGCCTTAGCAACTTGCCACACCATACGCAATGCGATAGGTTTTACGGCCGCTCCCGACATTCCTCCTGTTATCGTTGATAAAATAGGGCGTTTACGTTCCGCATCAATCGCCATACCCAGCAATGTATTGATTAATGACACGCTATCTGCACCACTTTCTTCTGCCGCGCGAGCTATTTCGGTGATATCCGTAACGTTTGGGGAGAGTTTTACGATAAGTGTCTTTTTGTAAGCAGAACGCACTGCTTTCACTACTTCTGATGCCCCTTTTGCTGACACACCAAAAGCCATACCTCCTTGCTTCACATTGGGGCAAGAGATGTTTAGTTCTATAGCAGGAATTTTGTCAAGTTCATTAATGATTTCAGCCGTTTTTACATAATCTTCGATCGCAGACCCCGAAACGTTTACAATCATATTCGTTTGAATGTCTTTTATACGAGGATATATATGCTCCACGAAGTAGTCAACACCCTTATTTTGCAGTCCTACAGCGTTTAACATACCAGAAGGAGTCTCTGCCATACGCGGATAAGGATTCCCTTCACGTTTGTGAAGAGTCGTTCCTTTTACAATAATACCACCTATTCGCGTTATATCAATGAAATCAGAGAACTCTTCACCATATCCAAATGTACCGGATGCCGTCATTACCGGATTCTTCATTTGTAATTCACCAATGTTTACACTCAAATCTGCCATAGTAGTTTATTTATATTAAAAACAGGACCTTCTTTACATACACACAAGTGACCTTCTGTCGTATTTTCCACACAGCACAAGCATGCTCCGATACCACAAGCCATTGTATTTTCCAAAGAAACTTCACATTCTATCTGATTACTTTTGGCATATTTTGCCACAGCCACCATCATTGGTTTAGGACCACAAGTGTAAATCTGCTCAAATCGTACCTTATTTAATATAGAATGTTGAGTTACGTATCCTTTTTCGCCATGGCTACCATCTTCCGTAGTAGTATACACCTCTCCATATTTAGCAAACTCTTCCAGCTGCAACAAATCTTTGTCGCTACGGGCACCTAACAAGAACGTAGGTTTGTGGCCTTTTTTAGCCAATTGTTCACCTAAATACAACATGGGAGCTGTTCCGACACCTCCACCAACTAATAAGAGCTTATCAGAAGCCTCTTGAGGCATTGTGTATGCATTTCCCAGCGGAAGCACCACATTAATTGTATCACCAGAATTAGCCTCTGCCAGACGTCTTGTTCCATCACCAACCAGCTGGATCAGAAACCAGACCTCATTTCGCTGTTTATCTACAAAATTAATAGAAATAGGACGACGCAAGAATGTAGTAGGCGAACCGTCCACCCGGATTTCTGCAAACTGCCCAGGTAACATTTCGGGCAGTAATGACTGAGACGTCAATTTTAGCAATACATAGTTTGCATTCAATCTGATATTCTCGGTCACTGTCAGATCTAAAATAAATTTCTTCATGTATGGATATAAAAGTATAAATTCGTATTCCGGGTGCAAAGATACAGGAAATTGCTCAAACCACCGATTTTACTCTTTATTTTTCAGGCCTAAACGTCTCATAGGTATTATCATCAAAAAATATTCTTATTTCCGTGATTTTCCTGGCAGGCTTTTCTATATACCTAATCTCTTGTTTTACAATCTCTTTAGGGGAATTTTCAGCGTTTCTTAATGGCATTTCCTTGCGATTTTCCGGAATAGCCGGCTCTTTGGACGAATTTATGAGATTCTCGTCGAATAAAGAAGGCAGATAATCGCTATTAGAAGAAGAAAAAGATGTCTCTTCTTCAGATACCATCATTTCGCCCTCTCCATAAAGCAACCATTCAAGATTTACATAGTCATACTTTTGATGAACCTTCATTATGACATCTAAACTGGGTTTATTCCGGCCATTTAAAATATGAGAGAGAGTAGATTGTTGTACTCCGATTGTTTTAGCAAAAACTTTAGGAGGAACTTTTTCTCTCTCCATTATCATTCTGATTCTGTCTTTTATCTCCATACTACCTTCTTTTTAGTACAATTGTATGTGTTATGCACCTGATTCACAAAAACACGTATTACATCATTGATAATACAAAGGTAAATATTTAGATTCACAAAAGCAAATTACAAATATAAAAATATTAATATCACAAAAATACACCGTTCTATACAAATCGAATATTACGTTTGTATATCAAACAAAAACAGTAAATACAAACATAAATCTTTAATTAAATAAATATATATAAAGTGCAGATATATAGATGTATAACTGATATACATATAAGCCAAAATAAAGTTATTCACAAATATACACACCACCTAAAAGAAGCTTTTATAGTATAAATTGATGTAATAATACATATCATACTGAATTACAACAAAATAAGCGGACATTTCTTATTTGTTAATTGTCATACAACTACATTTGTATATATAATATTAATATTGTAAACGCACAAATACACTATTGTGAATAATCCTTTTGGATTACATTTGTATTGAATTCACATTCCTGTATTACACATTGGTAACATGCTAAATGTACAAAAGTAAATATCGATAGTTGCAAAAGCAATAAAAGGAAGGAATCAACCCATACTTTACCAATGTATATTACTATTTTTGTCTAATCATCCTTTACAATTTTCTCTAAAAAGCAAATCCTTGCGATATTTCTGTACCAATCTCCAGATATTTATTTTTTTTCGATTCTAGAAGGCTTATTTTTCGCATAAATAAATGATATACAAGAATTTAAGCCCAATAAAGTGAATCTATATTTCTATTAAACTAGAAAAAAATCATGCTGTAACAATCCAATATAGTCTGAACTATCAAAATGACATTAATGGGCAGCTTTAGAAAAAGAGAAAATCTCCATTCTCACTATAAAATGGTAGCATCAAAATCTAAAATGCTTTTTTGATAAAACTCAAGGATCAGTAAACTTTTCTCGTTAAAAAATTCAAGCTTTAGATTTAATGAAAATGTATTTTCTGAAAAGATAGGGCAATATAAAATTAAAAAAACTGTTTGTGTGATTAGCCAAACAGTAACTCTATAAAACGATGAAATAACTAATTTTATTTGTAAAAATAATCACAGAAAATAGTGAGAGGCCTTTTTGAGATAAGTATAATTGCGGGAATATAAAAAAGACATATACTCCCCATTTCTATCTATGGTAAAAGTATATGTCTGATGATATATGTAATTCTTAATTCGAGTTAATGCAAAATTTTAAACACCAGCTCGCGAAGAATATCTCCATCTGTCATAGAACTGTTTTGGACTCCTTTAGATTTTGCATCAGCATATCGTATTTCTCCAACAATTTGCATCGTCTTTACTCCACTATATTTTCTCATTGCCGCCATATAATCCCGAGCCTGCCATGGAGTTCTTAATCCTAGCATGTTTGCAATTCCTTGCTCTGATTTATCCGGCGCATAATAAGTCAACATCAAGTTGGAGTAAAAGCTAAATAATAGAGACAGCGTCATTTGGATTGGATTTGTTTTCGGATTTTCCTCAAAATATTTTATTATTTTGTTCGCTTTCAATATATCCTTTTCCACTAAAGCACTGCGCAATTCAAAGTTATTATAGTCTTTGCTTATGCCGATATTCTTTTCTATCTGTTCAGGAGTAACACGTTTTTGTCCGGCAGGTAAAGTGATAATCAGCTTTTCAAGTTCTCCGGTCAGACGACTTAAATCCGAGCCTACAAAATCAGCAAGCATAGAAGTTGCCTTCGGTTCCATATCAACCCCTTTTCGTTTCATATATGAAGCGATAAAACCGGGAAGTTGCGCATCTTTGATTTTTTTAGACTCAAACAATACACCCGTTTTTTCCACCTCGGCAGCTAACTTCTTTCTACGATCCAAAGTTCCATGCTTATGGCATATCACTAAGATAGTGGAAAGTAAAGGCTTTTGAAGATAATATGACAACTCCTCCATATTACGCACGGCCTGTGCTTCCTTAACGACTACTACTTGATGTTCTGACATCATGGGATAACGCTTTGCGGCATTTATAATCGTTGCCACATCCACGTCAGCACCATACACAACAGTCAGGTTGAATTCTTTTTCCGTTTCACTCAACACATTATCCGTTATGTAATCTGCAATCAAGTCGATATAATACGACTCTTCTCCCATCAGGTAATAGACAGGGCGATACTGCTTTGCTCTCAATTCCTTGAGGATGTCATCACAGGTCAATTCTTGTTTTGCCATATATATTTTTTCAGAAAGACCGGATTACCAGTCGAATTTCAAGTGTTTAACAGTTTTCTTTTCATCAATAATCATACGCAGAGAAGCAATGCCAATTTCAACATGCTCTTCTACATAATTTCTGGTCACCAAATTATCGCTTTTATCCGTTTTCACTCCATCGGGAGTCATTGGCTGATCGGATACCAATAATAATGCACCGGTAGGAATATGATTGGCAAAGCCACAACTAAACAGAGTTGCAGTTTCCATATCGACTGCCATAGCCCGTGTCTTTGTCAGATATTCTTTGAACGCATCATCATGTTCCCAAATACGACGGTTAGTGGTATATACAGTACCGGTCCAATAGTCGCGGCCTTTGTCACGAATGGATGAAGAAACGGCACGCTGCAACATAAATGCAGGCAACGCAGGAACCTCGGGAGGAAAATAATCATTGGAAGTTCCCTCCCCACGGATAGCCGCAATAGGAAGAATCAAGTCACCAAGCTGGTTTTTCTTGTCGATACCACCACATTTTCCGAGGAATAAACATGCTTTGGGGCGAATAGCACCCAGCAAGTCCATGATGATAGCAGCGTTGGGACTTCCCATACCGAAGTTAATCATTGTGATACCTTCGGCAGAAGCAGAAATCATATTTGCGTCCCTTCCTAAAATAGGAACATTAAACTGATTTGCGAAAATCTCAACGTACTTGTTGAAGTTAGTCAACAGAATATACTCTCCAAAATCCTCCAGGTTACGTTTTGTGTAACGCGGCAGCCAATTAGCTACGATTTCTTCTTTTGTTTTCATAATTATCTATTAAATTTGTGCTCCCAATAATGGGAACCATTATTTAACTTACAAAAATAATAAATGTTATCGTTAAACCTACCAGTATTCGACACTAAAATAAACGTACGAAACGGAAAAAATGTAATTTTCGACGTTATTCGTAAACGATATGTCGCCCTTACCCCTGAAGAATGGGTACGGCAACACTTTGTTCACTTTCTTATTGCACACAAAGGATATCCGACTACCCTTCTTGCCAATGAAGTAATGGTGAAGTTGAACGGTACTACCAAACGATGCGATACAGTACTTTACCGGAGGGATTTATCAGCCCGGATGATTGTAGAATATAAAGCACCACACATTGAAATAACACAGGCCGTTTTCGACCAGATCACCCGGTATAATATGGTACTGAAAGTAGATTACCTGATTGTCAGCAACGGAATGCAACATTATTGCTGCCGTATGGATTATGAACATCAGAGTTATACGTTCCTCCAGGATATTCCTGATTACCATTCTTTATAAAATAATCTGCTGTATTCGCCTTTAAAAAACAGCCTTGCCGACAAGAATAAAATAGCGTCACTATCCTGAGGGGATAGTGACGCTATTTGCCTACTATGGTGACGCTATCCCGAACAGATAGCGTCACTATACCAACTACCCTTTCAGACAGTCTTCAAACAGCTTTTTACTACTGCGTTGCAGCATCTTTCCCACTACCATCATCTGCTTTCTTTTTACTGAACCGCTCTTGCAATTTCTGCATCAATTCGTAAAAATTAGGAATATAAATGGTAGCCAATAAAGTATTCATAGCCATACCAAACACAACAGCGGCCCCCAATGCTATACGACTTTGCGCACCTGCGCCGGTAGCGAACAACAACGGCATCACTCCTAGTACAAAAGCAAAAGATGTCATCAAGATCGGACGCAAGCGGACATGTCCCGCTTCAAAAGCAGCTTCCCGAATCGAATTACCTTCGGCACGGAAATCACGGGCAAATTCCACAATCAAAATACCATTCTTTGCCGAAAGCGCAACAAGCAGAATGATACCGATTTGCGTATAAATACTGACCGGAGTTCCCATAATCAGACAGCCAATCATAGCACCCAATAATGCAACCGGCAATCCGATAACGGCTGCCACCGGGCTGGTCCAACTCTCATACTGTGCAGCAAGTACCAGGAAAGCAACAATTAGAGCCATCACGAGTACAATGGTAGTTGTATTTCCTGCCTGTGTTTCCTGATAAGCCACAGAAGTCCATTCATATCCAAACTCATCTCCCAGCTGTTCCTTAAATAATGCTTCCACTTCCTGTATGGCCTGCCCGGTGCTACTTCCCGGAGCAACATTACAAGTCAGAGAAGCAGTCGAGTACATATTATAACGGTTTATTTGATCCTGTCCTAACTGTTCCTCCACTTTGGTGAAAGAAGAAAAAGGTACCATCTCTCCTGCCGCATTCGGCACACTTAGTTTCAAGACATCATCAATCACGCGCTGTGCCTGATCCCGTGCCTCAATCTTCACTTGATAGATACGGCCGAATTCAACAAAATCATTCACATAAGCCGCTCCCATATAATAGCCCAATGTAGAGAAAACATCATTCAAGGCAATCCCCATAAACTGCACTTTATCACGATCAATATTCAAGAAATACTGCGGAACATTTGCCTGATACTGACTGGACACAGATCCTAAAGCTGGCTTAGAATGATAAGAAGCAAGCAACGCATTGATAGCTTGTTGCATTTCCGTCGGTCCCAGGTTACGCCGGTCTTCCAACTGAAGTTGCAAACCGCCGGAAGCACCCAGTCCCGGAATAGCCGGAGGAACCATCGCAAATACTTCCGCAGCCTGAATAGTCATATACGCTTCACCATTAAAACGGTTGACTACGGCAGCAGCCGTATGCTCCTTCCCTTTCCTTTCATCCCAGTTTTTCAGTACCACAAAATAAGTTGCCGAGTTGCTCTGCTCGCCGCCACCCATTATCGAGAAGCCGGAAATGCCAATATAATTCTTCACTTCCGGATAAGAATCCAGAATTGCATTAACCTTATCTCCCACTGCCTGCGTACGTTCAAGGCTGGCTGCAGGCGGAAGTTGAACAACAGCAATAAAATATCCGTCATCCTCGTCCGGAATGAAAGTAGACGGCCAATGCATAAAGAGCAATACAGCAATAACAGTCAAGGCACCGTAGGAAACAAGAGCCATTCCGGGACGCTGAAGCAACCATTTGACAATCTTGTCATACACTCCTTGCGTCTTGTCGTATGCTTTATTGAAACCTTTGTATATAAAGAAGTTAGAAGGTTTGCTCTTTTCAAGAAACAACGCACAGAGCGCAGGAGTCAACGTCAACGAATTGAAACCGCTCAACACGGTAGAAGCGGCAATGGTCAATGCAAACTGCTTATACAACTGCCCTGAAATTCCACTAATCATCATCGTTGGAATAAACACAGCCAGCAATACAAGCACTACCCCGACAATCGGGCCTGTAATCTCTCCCATCGCTTTCGTTACCGCTTCGCGGGGGGAGTACTGCCCGGTTTCCAGTAACCTCGAAGCATTCTCCACCACCACTATCGCGTCATCCACCACAATGGCAACTGCCAGAATCAGCCCGAACAACGTCAGTGTATTGATAGAGAAACCAAATGCCGCCATCACGGCAAATGTACCAATCAACGATACCGGGATGGTAATACAAGGAATAATCACAGCCCTCCAATTCTGCAAGAACAGGAAAATAACGAGAATCACCAGCAAAGTCGTTTCAAAGAATGTGACCATCACTTCATCAATAGAAGCATGGATCACATCGGTCGTATCCAAAGTGACATTATACGAAACTCCTTTCGGGAAACTTGCCGCCAATTCCTCCATTTTAGCCTTCACTCCTTTGGATACATCCAGCGAATTGGAACCCGGTTGCTGATAAATAGCAATGGCAGCCGTAGGTTTTCCATTCAATCGTGACACTACGCTATATGACGCAGAACCCAAGTCGATGCGTGCAATATCCTTCAGGCGAAGCATCGCTCCGTTCTGTTCGCGGCGGATAATAATATCGCCGAACTGTTCTGGAGATTTCAATCGCCCCTGGACATTCAATGTATACTGAAAAGCATTATTATTATCCTGCCCGATAGGTTGACCGATATATCCGGCAGATACTTCCACATTCTGCGACTGGATGGACTGATAAACCTGTTGCGGTGAAATATTCCGTATACGCATAGCCTCCGGATCGAGCCAGATGCGCATCGAATAGTCCCCCGCTCCCATAACATTCACAGCACCCACTCCGGGCACACGTGTCAGCTGGTCTACTAAATTCAGTTTGGCATAATTAGTCAGATACAGGCTGTTGTATACAGAATCCTGCGAAGTCATTGTCAGGAACATCACAATGTTCGAAGACTGTTTCTGCACAGTGACTCCTTGCACTACTACCGGTTCCGGCAGTGATGATTGCGCGATACTTACCCTGTTTTGTACCTGCACAGTTGCCATATCGATGTCCGTACCGACAGCGAATGTAATGGTCAGAGAATACGCTCCCGAAGAGGAAGAATTGGAAGACATATAAAGCATACCATCTACACCATTCACCTGCTGTTCGATAGGAATACCCACTGTTTGGGCAACAGTTTCAGCATTTGCCCCGGGATAAACGGCAGAGACCTGCACCGTTGGCGGCGTGATCTCCGGAAATTGCGCCACAGGCAATATATTGAGTGTGACCAGACCGGCTACTACAATAAGCAGGGCAAGGACAGTAGCAAATATCGGTCGGTTGATAAAAAACTTAGAAAACATAATATATAGGTTTAAAAGCAGCCTCTCCACAGCCTTCTCCCAAAGAGAAGGAGCAAGAAAGTTACTTTTGTTAATTAATCGGTTTTAAGTACATCACCTTTATTGATTTCATTTGTTAATCAATCAGTTAGCAAAGGACTTTACTTTCCTCTCTTGGGGAGAGAATCAGGGAGAGGCTTTATCTTCATTCCGTCTCTGACTTTCATCAAAGCCTCTGTGACATACTGTTCTTGCGGAGAAAGTCCTCCCACTATCTGCCGTAAAGTGCCGTCGACCAACTGCCCTATTTCAATATGCCGGTAATGAACTATATTCGAATCATTTACAACATATAAATATTTGCCCAACTGATCGGTCCCGATAGAACCTTCCTTCACCAACACCGCATTTTTAGCTTCTCCATAAGGTAAAGTAATGCTTACATACAACCCACTCTTCAATATCCCTTTCGGATTATCAAAATTGGCACGAACCGTCAGCGTTCCTGTATTCAAATCTACATTGGGTGAAAGATAGTCGAGGGCAGCCGGATAAGTTTCAGTTCCCTCCTTTCCCAGTTGAACCATTATTTTCTGCGGAAGATTGGCAGGTAATTGTTGGTTATCCATAGCCATCGTCAACCATTGATTATCAGCTACATTGAAGTAAGCATACATCTGATTATCCTTATAAATAGTAGCCAATGTAACCGGCTGCAACGAGCCGCCTACATAACTTCCTACATCTACCGTCGCCTTACTGATAGTGCCATCAAACGGCGCACGAACATAACAATATCCCAAGTTTGTACGGGCGGTGCTCAAAGCAGCTTCCGCATTGCTGACAGCTGCAACCCCTTCTGCCACAGACGATTCCGCCTGAAGTACCTGTATCTGACTGACAGCATCACTCTTTACAGCCTCTTTCATACGACTATAATTATTACGGGCATATTCCAGTTGAGCCTGGGCGGTTTTCAGCTCTGCTTCTGCCTGCTCCACCTTGTCTTTATATAAGGTAGGTTCAATGATAAACAACAATTGTCCTTGTTTCACCCGTCCGCCGGGGACATACGAGGTAGACTGCAAGGTTCCGTTCACTCGTGCCACAAGATTCACCGTTTTTTCAGTTGTCAGATAGCCCGGGTAATCTTTCGTCAAAGTAATATCCTCCACTATGGGTTTGGTCACGCTAATTTCCGGAGTTGGCATACCTCCCATCGCTCCTGTACTTTTCTTCTCCTTACAACCTGTCAATATAGGCAGTGCAAGAAAGATATACATCAGTTTTTTCATATCTGTTAGGTTATATATTTTTTGATTGATTTTTTTATTCTCTCCAACCGCCTCCCAAAGCCTTGTAGAGGGCTATCAGTTGCAAAAGTGAACTCCCTTGTGCCTGTACCAGCTGATTCTCGTAAGATAACAGAGAACGTTGCGCATCGAGTACGTTTTGGAAAGGCGAGAGTCCCTGCTTGTACAATTCCAGTGAAAGTTTCAATGTCTCAATCCCTTGATTACGCACTTCCCGCAGGGCGACAATCTGTTTGATTGAATTCCGGTAGCCATTCATAGCGTTGTCAGTCTCCTGTACGGCAGTCAAAACCGTCTGGTTAAACTGATTAATCGCTTCATCCAGTTGCGCTTTTGCCAGTCGGGTTGCGTTCACCAACTGTCCTCCGTTGAAAATAGTCCAGCTCAATGACGGAGCGATTTCATAAGTCATACTTTTACTTTTGGTGAGATCCTTCAAATCACGGGCGGCATACCCAAATGATCCTTTCAAGAAAACTTTCGGCAACCAATCCGCTTTCGAGGCTCCGAGCAATGCCGCTTGTGCATTCACGCTCAATTCCGCACCTCGTACATCAGGCCGTCTCAATAACAAATCGACAGGTAGCCCCACTCCGATCGGTTCCATGTAATCGGGCAGTGTTCCGCCGGATTCGAGAACCGGACGAATGTCCTGCGGATACATTCCCAATAAAACGGCCAATGTCGTTATATACTGATTGATACCCGCTTCCAGTTGAGGAATGGAGGCTTTCGTATTATACAACACAGACTTAGCCTGTGCCACATCGAGCTTGGCAACAAGTCCGGTATTATAGCGTACTTCCGTGATTTTCAAAACTTCCTCCTGCGAAGCACTGTTTTTCTTCACCACTTCAAGTTCTTGTTGCAATTCCCTTAGATTGATATAGGCCGAGGCTACCTCCGCAGCCAACGAAACCATAACACCTGTGTACTCTTCCTTACTGGCGGCAAAATTCTCTTTCTGTGCTTTTACCCGCTTGCGGATACTGCCAAAGATATCCAACTCCCAACTCATACTCAACGAAGCATCATAATAATGATCCGTTGTTTGAGGTAGCGAACTGGTATTTCCACTTGTTTCCTGACGAGTCCACCCTGCATTCAGTCCGATGGAAGGAAAGAAATTACTACGTTCTATCCAAAGATTGGCACGAGCGGCGGCTATACGGTTAATTGCCATCGCAACGGAATAATTACGATCTACTGCCAGAGCTATCAAAGAGTCCAGTTTGGCGTCTTGAAATGACTTCCACCAATGGTCATCCACCGGAAGTATCTGTTGAAACACTTCCCCGCTCTCTTCCCAATCGTTAGGGAGCGGAGCTTTCAAATAACGGTTTGCAGTCTGTCCAACCGCAGTTACAGTTGAAAGAAACATAAGGAGCGATGTGCCCCACACTCGTATACTCATATCAGTTCAGGTTTTTATGAAATGAAAAGATAACAACTAAAGGGTAAGTTTGTTTACCGGAGTAAAATTGGAGTAAAACTCCCACGCGACGCAATATTATTTTGAAGTATTCGATTCCCCTTTATACGGGCACTTACTAAAACAAAAAAAGCCCCGCATTGCTGCAGGGCTTACTTTATATATCAAAATAGTAACTTTACTTACTACTTCACTGCTTTCTTTATTCAGCAGTTTTTCTTCTGATAGCTCTTTTGGTAGTAGTTGCCGGAGCTTCTTCCACCTTGTGTTCGATTTGCACACCAGCCAATTCCGGGTCAATCATAATACGTCCGCAGTATTCGCAAACGATTACTTTCTTACGAGAACGGATATCCAGTTGTCTCTGGGGCGGAATCTTGTTAAAGCAACCACCACATGCGTCACGTTGCACATACACAATACCCAATCCGTTACGAGAGTTCTTGCGGATACGTTTGAAAGACTGCAACAGACGTGGTTCAATCTTAGTTTCCAAGTCTTTAGCTTTGTCTCTCAATTTCTCTTCTTCCTGTTTGGTTTCAGAGATAATTTCATCCAGTTCGCTCTTTTTCTGCTCCAGGTCTTTCATTCTTTCGTTAAGAATCTGATCGTTCTTGGTCACTTCAGCCTCTTTTTCTTCTTTATCAGCAGAATATTCTTTGATTCTCTTTTCGCAAAGTTCGATCTCCAATGTCTGGAATTCGATTTCCTTTGTCAAGAAGTCATATTCACGGTTGTTGCGAACATTGTCTTGTTGTGACTTATATTTTTCTACTGAAGCCTTTGCTGTTTCGATTTCTACTCTCTTGCCGGCAATAGCAGATTTCAGTTCATCCACTTCAGCTTTGATCTTGTCGATACGGGTACTCAAACCGGCAATTTCATCTTCAAGGTCTTGCACTTCCAACGGAAGTTCACCTCTCAATGTCTTGATTTCATCAATCTTAGACAACATCGTTTGCAGTTGGAACAGTGTCTTCAGTTTCTGTTCTACCGTCAACTCATTCGGATCTTTTTTTGCTTCTCTAGCCATTTTACTTATAAATATTTTATGGGATTCGTATTTATTTTACTCAATTGGAGTGCAAAATTAGGAAATAAATCCCGGATTATGGAATAAAAAATTTCTTTTGTATATTGTTCGCTTTCGTAATGACCAATCTCTGCCATCAGAATATCTTCTTCATGGCCGAAATAATCATGATATTTAATTTCGCCGGTAATAAAAACATCCGCTCCCGACCGGATTGCCTGTGGAAGCAAAAATGCACCTGCACCGCCGCACAATGCCACTTTCTGTATCTCTCTTCCCTTCAGCTTATTGTGACGCAAACATCCCACTTCGAATGTCTTCTTGATGCGTTTCAAAAATTCGAGCTCTGTCTCCGATTCATCCAATTCACCGACAATTCCCGATCCCGCCTGCGACCAGTCGTTCAATAAAGGATAAATGTCGAATGCCGGTTCCTCATAAGGATGGGCAGCCAATAAAGCCTTGATGGTTTCCGCCTTTTTAAAGGAAGGAAGAATCGTTTCAATCCTCACCTCCTCTTCGTGGTGCAGTTCTCCGATTGTTCCACAGAAAGGATGCGTTCCCTCTTTTGCACGGAAAGTTCCCTCTCCTTTCAGATTGTAACTGCATGAATCATAGTCGCCTATATTTCCGCATCCGGCAGCAAACAGTGCTTCGCGTACCGCGTCAGCTTGTGCGTAAGGGACAAACGTCACCAACTTAACCAAGTTATTCTCTTTCGGCTCAAGCACTTTCAAATTCTTCAATCCGATTTTTTCGGCTATCTTATAATTGACTCCACCTTGCGCATTATCCAGATTGGTATGCGCCGAATAAATCACAATATCATTCTTTATTGCTTTCAATATACAGCGTTCCACATAATCCTTGCCCGTAATGGATTTATACCCTTTAAAAATCAGCGGATGATGAGATATGACGAGATTGTAACCCAACGCGATCGCTTCATCCAACACGGCTTCAGTAACGTCAAGACACAACAAAGCCCCTGTTGCTTCCGCTTCTGTCAATCCGATTTGCAGGCCGGCATTATCAAAGCCGTCTTGCAATGGCAGAGGCGCGAATCGTTCAAGGGCGCTTACTATTTGCTTAATTTTCATTATTTGGTAGAAAATTTGGTTGCAAATATAATAAATAAAAAAGGAATAATCATACTAAACGGTCGTTTTTTAGAGAATTTATCGTTATCCGTTTTCTTGAGACCACCGTAAAAGATATCAAACACCACCCGAAAACTATCAAATAAGACCTAAAAACTATCCGATGATAGAAATTCCCCTAAATTCCGTCGGATTCTCCCCTAGCGGGATCGAAAAAATACCTTAAACTTGCAACATCAAAATTTTAACAACGAATACTCACATTTTAAAAACAACACATATGAAAAGTTTAAGCTTCAGAAAAGACTTGGTAGGCGTTCAGGAAGAACTACTACGTTTCGCATACAAACTGACAACAGACCGCGAAGAAGCGAACGATTTGCTGCAGGAAACCTCACTAAAAGCATTAGATAACGAAGAGAAATATACACCTGATACAAATTTCAAAGGATGGATGTATACCATCATGCGCAATATCTTTATCAATAACTATCGCAAGGTAGTTCGTGACCAGACATTTATTGACCATACGGACAATCTCTACCATCTTAATTTACCGCAAGATGCAGGGTTTGAAAGTACGGAAAAGACATACGACCTGAAAGAGATGCACCGCGTAGTCAATGCTCTTCCGAAAGAATACAGAGTTCCGTTCGCCATGCACGTTTCCGGATTCAAATACCGCGAAATTGCAGAAAAACTGAATCTTCCGTTGGGCACTGTAAAGAGCCGTATCTTCTTCACGCGCCAGAAATTACAGGAAGAACTGAAAGACTTCCGCTAAACCCTAACTATATCTACATCAGTTTCAGATTAAACAATTGATTTCATTTTTCAGTTTTATCAATAGGCAAAAGGCAAAGAGAGTGTATATTCTTTTTGCCTTTTGCCTGTTTTCATCGGACAAATATGGATAAAAATCAGTGCCGGAATAAAAACTAATTATAAAATTCTGCGTAAAACTTCCGTTATTTATTGAAAATCTGTATTTTTACTTCCACTAAATAATAAATACGATGAAAACAATTCTGACTCTACTGTTGCTGATAGTTGTGACGACCTCCTGTCAACTCAAAAAGAGTGATAATACGGAAACGGCTGTAACCGAGTCTACAGAAATTGACAATGCCGAAGATTGCACGGCAGATACGGTCAAAGCTACTGCTATCTTCTGGATTGATAAAGCAGAAACCAAACACTGCAAAGAGTACGGCTTTCGTACCATCAAAGCCCATGTTCTCATTCGTGAAGATGGAAAGGTCGATTTGATGTCATTCGTCAAAAAACAATCCCCGGCTGTAGAGACGTACATACGCCATCATCTTTCCAAATTTAAAGTGTCGGAAAAGATGTTTGAAAGCGGATATGTGCAACCCGGAGAACAATTCGTGCAACTTCGCTGCTTATGGGGAATGTTGAAAGGCAAGTAATCAATGTGCTCACAACCGGAGCTAAAAGCAAAGATAACCCGTTGTCTTAGCGTCTAGTTTTTGCTTTTCATCTGTACCTTGTTTTTCAGCGCATACCGTTCGTCTACCACCCTGTCGGTAGGAAAGAAAGTAAAAATAAGCCGCCACTCTCCTTCTTTATAGATAAATTTACGCCCGCTGGCTCCACGAAGAATTGCTTTGTGCTTTTCCCACAGGAACGATTCGATGTGTTCCGGCATTTCAGTACCGGATGCCGAAAACTCCACTGTTATAAAAAAATGCGGAATAGAAGTTTCAGCCACTTTACGGAATATCTGATCGGTAACTGTCATTTTCTGGGTTCTTTGGTTACCTCTAATAATTTCCCGTATGCGTCAAAAGATCGGCGTGAAGCCAATGAAATAGTTATCATCAGCGACAGCATAGATGCCGTAAAAGTAATCACCATAATCATCATCTGATACTTGATGGCAACATTCGGACTGCTTCCTCCCAAGATTTGTCCGATCATTGTGCCGGGAAGAGCAACCAATCCCATCACGGAAATGTTCGCAATCAGCGGACTGAAGGATTTAATAATGGCCTGTCGGATAAATGGAGCCTGTGCTTCCTGCCTTGTTGCTCCGTTCCCTAATAAATAACGATACAACTGTTGCTCACGTTTCAATCCGCTATAATACGTATTCAAAGCTATCACATTGCTCGAAAGCATATTACCCATCAGGATACCGAATATCGGAATAAAGTATTGGGCGCTAAATATATTGTCCAATTGAAGAACAACACCGATAAAGTACAAGCCTACCAGTACAACACTACAAAGAAATCCTACCGTAATAGGGATTAATAAGATACGATGTTTCAACTGGGTACGCACCAGTGCTGTCTGTCCGGCTACGAATATCATAATTATCACCCAAAGGAAGTTAATCCAGGGATTGTTCCATAAAAAGAGATATTTCAGATACATGCCGATAAAGAACAGTTGGATAATCATCCGTACTGTACCAATCAGGGCAGGTTTCAGTAGTCCCGTTTTAAACTTCCAAAGATAAAAGAACGGGATGGCAAGCAGAAGCAAGCCTATAAAAAGATTATAAT
This sequence comes from Bacteroides sp. AM16-13, assembly GCF_003602705.1. Taxonomy (NCBI): domain Bacteria; kingdom Pseudomonadati; phylum Bacteroidota; class Bacteroidia; order Bacteroidales; family Bacteroidaceae; genus Bacteroides; species Bacteroides sp. AM16-13. The sequence goes on along the minus strand of NZ_QTLK01000015.1, from coordinate 141,961 downwards.
ATGATATATCAATCGTTCCCACAGTGTATTCTTAACAATTCTATCCGATTCGTATTAGAGTTCTCTCCAATCGTTACAACTCTATTAAATAATGACAACCCGAAGCAAAATCCTTATCATGCGATACGGCCAGCACTGCTGTTCCCCTTTCCGCCTGTCGCCGGAAGAAAGACAAGACCCTACCGGTCGAATCGGCATCCAAAGCAGAAGTAGGTTCGTCTATAATAATCAGAGGTTTATTGAGCATAGCGGCTACGGCGAGCATGATGCGTTGACGCTGACCGCCCGACACTTCATTCACTCTCTTGGTATATAATTCATGTTCCAGTCCCAATTCATCAAAACAGGCAAAAAGCCTTTCTTCCGAAAAAGGGACAGAACGGTTCACTTTCAGTCCGAACGGGAGAGCTACCATCTCTTTCACCCATTCGAAAGGCAATGCCAATTCCTGGGGAATCCATGCAATCTGCCGCCTGACTGTATCAATAGTCGATTTATCCAGTACCATTCCTCCTATCCTGATTATCCCTTCTTTCAACGGAACAAAACCCATTATCGCATTCAGTAACGAAGTCTTTCCACAACCAGATTGTCCTACAATACAGGCAGTTTCTCCCCTTTCCAATTTCATATTAAAACCGGAAACAAGAACCTCTGTCCCAAAAGCAATACAAATGTTCTCAATATGTAGCATTTAATCGTACCTTTTGAAAATTTCACCAAAAGTATAAAAAAACAAGGGCATACGTATCAAAATCCCTTTGTTTTCTTAGAAATTTTCTTAGAACGACATGTTTTGTCGTCACGTGACATTATCTTTGCTCTTGATAATTAAAATTAATACCAAATATGGGCAAGAAACGGGAAGGAATGCAACGAATGCTGGTCATTATCAATAAATTAAAAGGACCGCAACAGTATGTGCCACGTAAAGAATTGGAGAACTACGTGACACATCGCATGGAAGAACGAGATGGAACACCTGTAGACATAAGAACTTTGCAGCGAGACTTCAAAGATATAGAAGATCTATTTGGTATCCGCATCTGTTTTGATAAGAAACAAAACGGTTATTATATCAATGAGGAAGACGATTTGAAAAAGGAGCAGTACGAACGGCTTCTGCTAAACTTCGACCTATTGAATGCTTTGGACAAAACTTCCAACCTACACACCTATGTTCTTGCCGAACATCATCGACCAAACGACAGTGAATGTCTTCCGGCATTGATAAAAGCCATTAAATTCTTTCACCCGGTAGAATTCAGTTATATTTATGTACGTGAAGGAGACAAAGTACGCAAAAAGAAAGTCTTACCTTATTATCTGAAAGAAGACCAGCAAAGATGGTATCTCCTCGCCTATGACAACAACATATTAAAAACTTTCAATATAGACTGTATCCGCAATCTCCAAATCCTTTATGAGGAAACCTTCAAAAGGAATATGAATATTGATGCAAACAACTTATTTAAAGACAGCTACGGCATCTGGAATCAGACAGATATTCCAGTAGAAAATATTGAACTAAGCTATAGTGCATTAGATGGCAGTTTCTTGAAATCGATTCCTTTGCATCATTCACAAGAAATCATTATGGACAATGAGATGGAATTTCGAATCAGATTACGCCTTCGTATTACTAATGATTTTGTAATGGCATTGCTCTCACGTAGTAGTTCACTTACAGTAATTGAGCCGTTACATCTTCGGGAACGGATACGGAAAATTTATGAGGAAGCAATAAAAAGACATTTATAACATAACGTTTAACATTAAAACTATGAATCTATTTAAAGCATTATTTGGTAGCAGTTTTTTTCAGCAAGAAATGAAACGTAATCAACAGTATCGCGACAACTACGCCTGCTGCGATGATATTGACGTAAACATTGATTTTGCAGAAGAGATTGAAGATGAAATACAGAATGAAAAACTGTTTTTGTCTGACTATATACCTGAATCTTATTTATATGACGATGAGAATGGAGAAATGGATGATGAGATAGATTTGATAGAATAAGAAACGAAGACTATACTTAAACCTAAAAAAAACAATACCCTAGAGTGTTATATTGCAAAATATATCTATATTTGCACTGTCATCATAAGCAATTATATGACATTACATTTTATTAGATGAAAGTGTTTTGCTTTTATCCTTATTCGGGAAATCTGGTAAATTTCAAAAGGAACAGGGATAACAATAACACTCATCACTTGTATTTTCGTATGTGTTCCTATGCGCATATCTATACAAGTGTGGGGTATTGTTTATTTGTTCCTTAGGTTTACCAGAACCTCCCGATAGATAAACAGACGACTCCACACTTTCTTTTTTATGTATAACCTCATTTTAGGGAGTCGAAATGATATTATAAATAGGATGTTTATGGAAAAAATTTCGGCAATTCCCAAACCTGAAATTGGAGTTAGAATTCTTCTTTCTCGAAAAATTGGTGTAAAAAAACATGATGAAGACTTTTTAATTCTAACAGTGCTATTCTGTTTATTCATGTTATGTTGGATATTTGCGTTTTTAAATTTTATAGGAATAGATGTTTAATAATATAAACTTTGATTATATGGAAAACAATAATGAAATAAAAAAGATTGATTCTTCAATGGTTGAATGTCCCTTTTGTAAGAATGTGATAGAAGCTCCTTCTAAACCGGACGTTATATTCAAATGTCCCAAATGTTATAAGGAGCTTATTACTTATGATAAAAGTAATGAGCCTACACTAAATTATTCACAAAATTCCACAACTCTCAATTGTAAAAATATGTCCTTAATTTATTGTAAAGATTGCGGGAAGCAAATATCAGATAGTGCTTCAAACTGTCCATTCTGTGGTTGTTCACAAAATAACATCCCATCTAATAATAACGAAATTAGTCTAAGTTATCTGTTCGTCAGCTTCTTAATACCACTGATTGGTCTGATTTTGTGCTTTACTTCATGGAATCGCCATGAAGGAAAAACAAAATCTGCTTTGATAGGTACATTAGTCGGAATCATATTTACAGCAATACTTTATTCTATTATCTAAACATATTCATTCTCATGAATAATTCTGATAAGTTCATTTTATTTAGTATCATAGTTATAATAGGATTACTAATCATCTGGGGTGTTTCTTTTCAGAAAGATTATCTCCCTGAATTCAATCCCAATGCAAGTGAAGAACAAAAGACAAACTGGATTAAGGCAAAAACAAAAGAATATATTAAAAACAATTTGTACAATAATGAAGAATATATAGCATTAAAATGGGAAGGAAGTGGTTATACTGATGATTTAGGTCATACAACTACGTATAGCACTTTTCATATACCTTCCGTTGAATGGAATACATTGCGCCTTTCACATACATTCAAAATAATCAATAAAAAAGGTTGTGAATCTCATTATTGTAAACATATTGAATTTGACAAAAAAGGGAATATTACAAATTTTGTCAATCGTATTGATGGAGAAGATTATACAGGGATAGAACAAATTACAGGTATGATACAAGGTCCATTAAGAAATAGTAATAACGAGGAGCTTATAATATGGGGAGAGGATATAGTAAGAAAACATATTTCAGAAAATCTGAATAACTCACAAAAATATATTCCTATAGAATGGACACTATATACAAAATTAACTTTAGAACGAAAAGTCTTTGATGCGTTGGATTTTACATTTTCTTCTATTAAACAAGTTGCTGATTTTCATCCTAACTGGATACACGCAGCATTATGTATTGAGCATAAATATATAATAGAAGGAAGAGATGGATATAAGCAAACAAAGCACAGCGTATTCATAATATCTCCCAAAGGAAAAGTTAAAGAAGTTTCCTACGGATATTTCTCTATTAGTAAAAGTGCAGAGGAACAGTACAAGCTATTATTTACCAATTTTTATTGATATAGAATTTGTCATGCTTTAATATTATTGTTTATGAGAAAGTATATTTTTTTATTCCTGCTTTTATGTTTTACAACAAATGTTTTAGGACAAAATACGGAAAGTTCTCAAACGGAACAACATCAATTAGTTGAATGGTCAAAAAACTGTATCAAGGAGTTTTTCAATGCAGTATCATTATCGGATACTCTCATTCATGAACCTATTGAATGGATCTTAATTGTGCAAGACGCACGTTATCCCATAAAATTGAAAATGGAGGAGCAAAAAACAGACACACTTCGCGGTTGTATAAAACTTCTTGATAGCAGAGGAGTGTTTGACCAATATTTTGAAATATCAGAAGCCCCTGATGCATTTATAGCTGTATCATTGGTTCATAATATAAAATCCAAACGTACAGGTTTAAAAGTAGAATCAGGTGAAATTACATTCGTTCTTGATAATAAAGGAAAGGTATTGGAAATCAAGGACTATGTTAGACCTATGGCAATACGCCAAATGACGACAATGCTAGTGCTTGATAAGACAAAGCAACTATTAGCTGAAAACTTAGGTAAGGATATATTAAAGTTGGAATGGAAATTTCAATCTGATACTCAAAACTGGGTATTAGAAAATGATAATAAAATTATTTACCGATTGACACCTCTTGAAATTATCTATTTTGCTCAAAAATTTATGAGAAAAAGAAATTAGATTTATTTCTATTCAATCAATAGTTCGTTAAACATTTCCTTAACACTTATGCTACGTAAAGAATTGGAGAACTACATGACACATCACATAGAAGAACGAAAACATAACTTTCATCATTAAACTAATTTTATTTATATGAAACCAAGAGAATATGAAGAGTATATCCGAGAATTATTCAATAAACAAGGATATACCACTGAATTAACTCCACAAAGCGGAGATTATGGAATTGATATTTTTGCCACAAAAGGAAGGGAAAAGATAGCGATTCAAGTAAAAATGTACGGAAACTCTAGAAAAGTAAATAGAAGCATGATAATGGAGTTACATGGTGCAAAAGATTATTTTGGATGCAATAAAGCTATTTTAGTTACCAATGGAGAAATCATGCCTGATGCTATAGAAGTAGCCAACCGTCTACAAATAGATTTGCAAATAATTGATTATCCTGACAAAACAACCAAAACAGCAGAAGGTACCCTTTATTCATCAGCCTCCCCCAAAAAAGTACAAGATATAGAATCTAAGAGCTCAAACATTTTTTTTACCAATGAGGAATACACGTTCGATTCCATTTGGGAAACATACATTATGCCACTCAAAGGGAAAACTTTGTATAATAACCGAGGAAAAGAAAATATAATCACAAACGTAGATTGGGCAGGAATAACAAGAATAACCTCACAAGGAAACCCAGGTAAAATTGAAATAGAACATTTCAAAAATGCCATTAAAATACTATTAAAAAAAGGAGAAATCACTCGGGATTATATCAACCAGAATTGCGTAAAACGAGCTTCTTCCGGTATTGTATTAATCTTGTCACAAGTACCATTCTTTAAGTTGGATGAAAACCCCTTAAGACTTACTTTTAAGTTGAAAGAATAAGTTTTACTTTCAAAAATGACAGTATCATACCTTGAAAAATGAACTTTAAGCGTAAGCACTCAGCCTGTTTCCTCTTTGATAAAATGAGATATTCGATGCGAAGGTTACGGACAGTGAAAGTGTAAACTACGAAAGTGTAAAGAAGCGATTTTCCCTTTTTTCTTTCATCGTTTAATGTAAAGTTTTCCAATTTTCATTTATCTTTGCCTCACTAATTAATTCAAGAAAAGTTATGATACTGAACGAAAGAGATGCCCGTCATGAGCATGTATTACAAGTAGCCCGCCAGATGATGACGGCTGCGCGTACTGCTCCGAAAGGAAAAGGAATCGATATTATCGAAGTGGCCCTAATCACGGATGAAGAGATTAAACAACTATCGGACACTATGATAGCTATGGTAGAAGAACACGGAATGAAATTTTTCCTTCGTGATGCCGACAACATCTTAAGTGCCGAATGTGTTGTATTGATAGGAACACGCGAGCAGACACAAGGCTTAAACTGCGGTCATTGCGGCTTCACCACCTGCGACGGACGTACAGAAGGAGTTCCCTGCGCATTGAACAGCATAGATGTAGGTATCGCCATAGGTTCCGCCTGCGCTACGGCAGCCGATTTGCGTGTAGACACACGTGTGATGTTCTCTGCCGGACTAGCAGCACAACGTCTGAACTGGCTGAAAGACTGCAAGATGGTAATGGCCATCCCTGTAAGTGCATCCTCCAAGAATCCGTTCTTTGACCGGAAGCCAAAGCAGGAAGCGAATTCATAATAATGCGTAATGATGCGTAACAGGCACACTGACGACTGACGCAGACAATAAACTGATTTTATAAATAACTAAATAGATAATAGTCTAATGGGAATCATGGTTGGACTTCCCAGCCCAAGTGGCTCGGAGAAAGATTTGCAGTTGAATTTCGGCAAAAACATGACCGTGCAGGTAGAAATGAGAGCCCCTCATTTGCCCGCCGAATGGCATACGCAGAGTGGTATACAGTTGACATGGCCACACGCCGGTACAGACTGGGCATACATGCTGGCAGAAGTGCAAGAGTGTTTTATAAACATAGCCAGGGAAATAGCGAAGCGAGAGTTACTATTGATTGTCACCCCCGAACCGGAAGAAGTGAAAAAACAGATAGCCGCTACCGTCAACATGAATAACGTCCGCTTTCTGGAATGTGCCACCAATGACACATGGGCACGCGACCACGGAGCCATCACCATGATAGACACCGGCACCCCTTCCCTGCTCGACTTTACATTCAACGGCTGGGGACTGAAATTTGCTTCCGAACTGGATAATCAAATCACCAAACAAGCGGTAGAAGCCGGAGCCTTGAAAGGCCAGTATATAGACCGCCTTGATTTCGTTCTCGAAGGAGGCTCCATCGAAAGCGACGGAATGGGCACACTGCTCACTACCTCCGAATGTCTGCTTTCTCCCCAGCGGAACGGGCGACTGAACCAGGTAGAGATAGAAGAATACCTGAAATCAACCTTCCACCTGCAAAAGGTTCTTTGGTTAGACCACGGCTATCTTGCCGGCGACGACACTGACAGCCACATCGATACTTTGGCACGTTTCTGTTCTACCGACACCATTGCTTACGTAAAATGCGACGACAAAGAAGACGAACACTACCAAGCATTACTCGCAATGGAGGAACAGCTGAAAACATTCCGCACCCTAGCAGGCGAACCCTATCGCCTGTTAGCCTTACCGATGGCGAACAAGATCGAAGAAGACGGCGAACGCCTGCCCGCAACTTACGCCAACTTCCTGATTATGAACGAAGTTATTCTCTACCCGACATACCATCAGCCAGCGAATGACCAAAAAGCAAGAGAAGTGTTACAACAAGCATTCCCAGACCATCAAATAATCGGAATAGACTGCCGTGCCTTGATTAAGCAACACGGTTCCCTGCATTGTGTCACCATGCAATACCCATTGGGAGTTATAAAATAACAAATGAATCAACTAAGAAATTATTCATCATGAAAAAGATAAAAGTCGGAATCATCCAACAATCCAATACCGCAGATATTCGGGTCAACCTGATGAACCTCGCAAAGAGTATCGAGGCTTGCGCTGCTCACGGTGCGCAACTGATTGTGCTTCAAGAGTTACACAATTCACTTTATTTCTGCCAGACAGAAAACACCAACCTGTTTGATCTGGCTGAACCCATTCCCGGACCATCCACAGGCTTTTATTCCGAGTTGGCAGCCGCCAATAAAGTAGTCCTTGTCACCTCTCTTTTTGAGAAACGTGCCCCCGGACTATATCATAACACCGCTGTTGTGTTCGACCGCGACGGAAGCATTGCGGGTAAATACCGGAAAATGCATATTCCCGATGATCCGGCTTACTACGAAAAATTCTATTTCACTCCCGGAGACATCGGTTTTGAACCCATTCAAACCTCTTTAGGAAAGCTGGGCGTACTGGTATGCTGGGATCAATGGTATCCGGAAGCTGCCCGCCTGATGGCACTGAAAGGTGCGGAACTTTTAATTTATCCTACTGCCATCGGCTGGGAAAGCAGTGACACGGACGACGAAAAAGCCCGCCAACTCAACGCCTGGATTATTTCGCAGCGTGCCCATGCCGTTGCCAATGGTCTTCCTGTTATCTCCGTCAACCGTGTAGGACACGAGCCCGATCCTTCCGGACAGACAAACGGCATCCTATTTTGGGGAAACAGTTTCGTAGCAGGACCGCAAGGAGAATTCCTGGCACAAGCCGGAAACGATCATCCGGAAAACATGGTAGTGGAAATAGATATGGAACGCTCGGAAAACGTCCGCCGCTGGTGGCCTTTCCTCCGTGATCGCCGGATTGACGAATACGAAGGACTTACCAAACGCTTCCTCGACTAAAGTTCAATGCTGAAGTTCCCCAATAAAGTTCACTCCCAAAGAAATGAGAGAGGATATTTATAAATATCACAATACCAAAAAGGAACTGTCTAACGAAAATTCTAAATATTGAAAATCACCCACGCTACAGATAGTTATAGCGTGGGTGAAATTATTAATGAGGGACTTGTCAGACAGTCCCTATTATATTTATTATGTGGGAAATGTCCCTGCTACAGTAAGGAAATAAGAAGGGCACAGAGTCAAAATCTAAATTTAAAACTCTGTGCCCTTTCTATATATTATATTTAATAACTATTTCATTGAAAAGTTATTTTCTTGTTGGCTAGGAAATTAGCTCCTCCATAAATAAACAATCCCAAGAATTGAGCCAGATATTCATTCACGTCCAGTCCTTCTACCAATAAGATAAGAAATAAAAACTGTGCGGTGTAAGCCACGGCAAAAGCAGAACAAAAGAGCAGTATCTGTTTCCAGATACTATTCTTTTTATTTTCTACAGGAAATATCCAGTATTTGCACCAGAGAAAGTTATGGATTTGAGCTATCAGATACGCTGTTATATTAGCCACCATATAGTCGCCGTCAAATGACATTTCTTTCATCATTAACCATACAACCAACGCCATAATCAAAGCGTTCATTGTACCGATGACTATAAAACGGAATATGCGTACAGATTCTTTCACTCGCCCTCTTTCAAATCTACGATCAAATTCAGTTCATCAAGCTGGCTCTGGTCGATTGCAGAGGGTGCGTCCAGCATTACATCACGTCCGGAATTATTTTTCGGGAACGCAATACAGTCGCGTATAGAATCCAATCCTGCAAACAAAGACACCCAACGGTCGAGTCCGTATGCCAAACCACCGTGAGGAGGCGCACCATACTTAAAGGCATTCATCAGGAAGCCAAACTGTGCCTCTGCCTTCTCCGGAGTGAATCCAAGAATCTCAAACATCTTCGCCTGCAATTTTGCATCGTGGATACGGATAGATCCGCCGCCAACTTCCACACCGTTGATTACCATATCGTATGCATCTGCACGTACAGCTGCCGGATCAGTGTCCAACATCGGAATGTCTTCCTCTTTCGGATGAGTAAACGGATGATGCATAGCCATCAGGCGTCCTTCCTCTTCGCTCCATTCGAACATCGGGAAGTCAATCACCCAAAGGCAAACAAACTTATTCTTATCACGCAATCCCAGTTGAGCACCCATTTCCAGACGAAGCTCGCAAAGTTGTTTACGTGTTTTCATTACATCGTCGCCAGACAGAATCAGAATCAAATCACCCGGTTTAGCTCCGAATGCTTCTTTCATTTGCTGGAGCACCTCCTGCGCATAGAATTTATCTACACTCGATTTCACCGTTCCGTCGGCTTCCACACGGGCATAAACCATTCCTTTCGCACCAATCTGCGGTTTCTTTACAAATTCGGTCAATGCATCCAGCTGCTTGCGGGTATAAGTCGCAGCACCTTCGGCACAGATACCACCCACATAAGCCGCATTATCGAATACAGAGAATCCGTGACCTTTCATGATATCCATCAGTTCCACGAATTTCATGCCGAAACGCAAATCCGGTTTATCGCTACCATAATATTTCATGGCGTCCGCCCAAGACATACGTTGGAATGGTTCATTCAGTTCCACACCACGAAGAGTCTTAAACAAATGTTTAGCCATTCCTTCGAAAGTAGTGATAATATCTTCTTGCTCAACGAAGCTCATTTCACAGTCGATCTGTGTAAATTCCGGCTGACGATCGGCACGTAAGTCCTCGTCGCGAAAACATTTCGCAATCTGGAAATAACGGTCGAAACCGGAAACCATCAACAACTGTTTCAAGGTCTGCGGAGACTGCGGAAGTGCGTAGAACTGTCCCGGATTCATACGTGACGGCACCACGAAGTCGCGTGCGCCTTCAGGAGTAGAACCGATCAAAACGGGCGTTTCCACTTCGATGAAACCCAGACTATCCAGATATTTGCGAACTTCAATTGTCATTTTATGACGCAGTTCCAAATTGGAACGTACAGCGTTACGGCGTAAATCCAGATAACGGTATTTCATGCGGATATCATCACCCCCATCCGTGTTATCTTCGATAGTGAACGGAGGAGTCATGGCAGTATTTAGTACGTTCAGTTCGGAAACAATGATTTCAATGTCTCCGGTAGGAATGTTTGCATTCTTGCTGAAACGTTCATTAACCGTTCCTGTCACTTGAATGACGAACTCACGTCCCAATTTATTAGCACGTTCACAGAGTTCAGCATTAATTTCTTCATTAAAAACCAATTGGGTAATTCCGTAACGGTCGCGAAGGTCAATGAAAGTCATCCCTCCCATCTTACGGCTGCGCTGTACCCATCCGGACAGCGTGACTTGCTTGTTTACATCAGAGATTCTAAGTTCTCCACATGTGTGCGTTCTAAACATATATTTTTTATTTAAACGATTATCACTCGCGTTTTTATTTTGATCGAACCAAAACTGCGCAAAAGTACGCAATAATTTGTAATTCGGTGTCAGTAATCCGTTATTTTATCAGACTTTCTTTGTCAGCTTTTTCAATATTTTCTTGTTTCTATCTGTTATATTGTCGACGATGGCTTCATTCATCAATTTGATGCCATTCATATATTCCTGCGCTCTTTGGAGCACATTGGCTGCGTCCTTTTCCGATGCTCGTGGCACTACCACGCGCAATCCTCTTTGAATCAGTTGAATATTTACATTGGCATCCGTTTCCATGGGGTCACCATCAAAATGCACGACGCCCGGAGTAGTCCGACGGATGCACAACTGTTTGCAGCGGAAAGTCTTGATACGGCTATTCTGATCGATTGTTTTATTGAATAATTGAAAGGCCAATGAAGGAACGTCCAATACGGTGAACGGTTCGAGAATGGTCACATCCAGCAAACCATCTGTCAGAGTGGCTTGTGGTGCGATATAAGCATTGTTTCCATATTGCGACGCGTTTCCGCAGGCAATCAGGAAGGCTTTATACTTGGAGACTCCGTTTTCCGTTTCCAGTTCGTACGTTTCCGGCTCATATTTAAGACTTTCCTGCAGGGTTTTCTCCAGATAAGTCAATAGCCCCCGTTTACCGGCATGCGCAAACTTCAGACTGACAAACGCGTCGAATCCCACTCCGCAAGTGCAGAAAAAATCTGTACCGTTGATCTTACCATAATCTATCACGTCCATGCAACCTTCGTTCAGCACTTCCAATGCTCTCTTCGGTTCCATCGGTATATGCAGATGCCTCGCCAGTCCATTGCCCGATCCGCAGGGAATAATTCCCATTGCGGTATCAGTATGCACCAACGAACGAGCTATTTCATTGATCGTTCCGTCCCCACCGATAGCCACTACTATATCTGTTTTCTCTTCGGCAGCTTTGGCAGCTATTTCTACTGCATGACCGGCTCTTTCCGTATACACTACTTCCCAAGAGTATCTCGCCTTGTCTATTTTTTCGTCCAGCAAGTTAAGAATCAATTCTTTACTTTGTGTTCCCGAAATAGGATTGACGACGAATTTTATTTTTTTCATTCTTTCGTTCATGCTATTCTTGTCGATTGTAGACGACAAAAGTAATATAAATATCTTAAATTTTAATCTATTAGAGGTTTCTAATCATACGAGAGCAACTTTTTTCTCTTAAAAAGAACAGATAAAAGCAAATTTTGTTATCTTTGCCCCCTGTTTTTAAACACTTGTTAAGATAAAAGGATGTAAGATCGTCAGCGAACGATCTGAGTATGAGTATAAAAATTATAATTCATGGGATTATTACAAGAGAAGTTAGCTAAGTACGACCTGCCACAAAAGTTTATGGCACAGGGCGTTTACCCATATTTCCGTGAGATAGAAGGAAAGCAGGGTACAGAGGTAGAAATGGGCGGACACGAAGTGTTGATGTTCGGTTCCAATGCATACACTGGCCTTACGGGAGATGAAAGAGTGATTGAAGCAGGTATCAACGCCATGCATAAATATGGTTCCGGTTGCGCAGGCTCGCGCTTCTTGAATGGTACGCTTGACCTGCACGTTCAGTTGGAAAAAGAACTGGCTGCCTTTGTAGGCAAAGACGAAGCACTCTGCTTCTCAACCGGTTTTACGGTGAATTCCGGAGTTATTCCTGCTTTGACAGACCGCAATGATTATATCATTTGCGATGACCGCGACCACGCATCTATCGTAGATGGCCGTCGTCTCTCCTTCTCTCAACAATTAAAATACAAGCATAACGATATGGCGGATCTGGAAAAGCAACTTCAAAAGTGCAATCCGGATTCAGTGAAACTAATCATAGTGGACGGTGTGTTCTCTATGGAAGGTGACTTGGCAAACTTGCCCGAAATCGTACGCTTGAAACATAAATACAACGCTACTATCATGGTAGACGAAGCTCACGGCTTGGGCGTATTCGGAAAACAAGGACGTGGCGTCTGCGACCATTTCGGTCTGACTCACGAGGTTGATTTGATTATGGGTACTTTCAGCAAGTCACTGGCTTCTATCGGCGGATTTATCGCTGCTGATTCTTCTATCATCAACTGGTTACGTCACAACGCACGTACTTATATTTTCAGTGCATCCAACACTCCGGCTGCTACTGCATCTGCTCTCGAAGCTCTCCACATCATCCAAAATGAACCGGAAAGACTTGAAGCATTGTGGGAAGCTACCAACTATGCATTGAAACGTTTCCGTGAAGCTGGCTTTGAAATCGGTGCAACAGAATCACCTATCATCCCTCTTTACGTACGTGACACGGAAAAAACGTTTATGGTTACCAAATTAGCTTTTGATGAAGGTGTATTCATCAATCCGGTTATTCCGCCGGCATGTGCACCGCAAGATACTTTGGTGCGCGTAGCATTAATGGCTACTCATACAAAAGATCAAATAGACCGTGCTGTAGAAAAGCTAGTTAAGGCATTTAAAGCATTGGATCTTTTATAATCTACGAGAAATAAATCACTCATATCAAGTGAATAAAATAAAAGTCTGACACAAATCAATGTGCCGGACTTTTGAATAAGATTTTCGTTCCTTTCTTCATAACCAAAACATCCGGTTCGGGTATCGGATTGAGCCTGTGCAAACAGATCATGGCTTTGCATGACGGAAGTATCAACGTAAAATCTGAATTAGGGAAAGGAAGCTGTTTTATTCTTACTTTCCCTAAATGAGAGCCACCAAAAGTCTTCCAGATCCTTTAATACGATGGATTAATCTGGGCAGTAGAGGATAAATCATCCTCTGCTGCCCAGACTATTTGTATCCGGATTTAGCTCCTTAACAGCTTCTTTGACTGCTTTATGAGTCGGCTTGCGATATACTTCCGCCTGTTGAACGGGGACAATCTCATTCACCATTTTTTCATATCCTTTTTGCTCTAACAAGTGGACTTCTTTTTCACCTGTTTCTTTTTGTTTTCTTGTTTTCATAAGGCTTTTCATTTTAAAATTCTTATTTATAGAACAGAAAACATCGATAGATAGTTCATACTCACAAATTATTCGTGTACAAAGAAACCACACCCCAATATACCACACTATGGACTTGTTCATTCCGATACAAGATTTAAATTGAATAGCTACATAGTGAAAAAATATCCATCATGCTATCATTCATTTTAATAGTATTCTCATTATCAAAAGAATAAGTATGACAGATAGCTTTTTAAAAAGGTATCTATCATACTTTTATTGCAAAAAACGGCTATCTATCATGCCTATACTTTGTCTATTTTTAGTGTAGCATTAGGTGAGATTACCCATTTAAAGGCATAGGGATGCACGTTTTATAGGATGATAACCTGTATTTGACAGCTTAATAATCTATTAGGAACGGTGGTATTTATATAGCCCACGTATGCAGGCTGTACAGCCCACACCTGCAAACCATACAGCCTACAGATGCGGGCTGCACGGTTTACAGGTGTGGGCTATAAACTTATCGCCATTAAAGTTGAATTATTAAGCCGTGATCATCGGATTTATACGGATTCATTGCAACAAAAACAAGCTATCTTATGCATATAGGGCCTTTATTCGACTATTCTATTGATGATAGATAACCTGTTTTTGCTGGTAAAAGTATGATAGATACATTTTTTTAAAGCTATCTATCATACTTATTCTTTTGATAATGAGAATACTATTAAAATGAATGATACTTATGATAGATGTTTTTCACTATGTAGCATTTAATTCAAATCTGCGCTCTAATGAAACAAACTTTTGAGACGGTTGCCCTGATTTATGTATACCTTTTCTATAAATATATAAATTAAATCATATATTTGTGCTTTCATTCAACTCATCCTCTTATTAAATTATGAAAGAAAACAAATACGACAATAGCGATTTCTTCAGTCAATATTCTCAAATGTCCCGCTCGGTGGAAGGCTTGAAAGGAGCCGGAGAATGGCATGTATTGCAGAAAATGCTCCCCGATTTTGCAGGGAAAAGAGTTTTAGACTTAGGCTGCGGATTCGGTTGGCATTGCGTCTATGCGATAGAACACGGAGCGACACACGTTACCGGAATTGATATTTCGAAGAAGATGCTCGAAGAAGCCCGGAAAAGGAATCCTTCTCCATTCATTGAATACCAATGCATGGCTATCGAGGACTTTGATTTCCAGCCGGATACTTATGACATTGTCATCAGTTCGTTAACCTTCCATTATCTCGAATCTTTTACGGATATATGCCGGAAAATCAATAACTGCCTGACTCCGGGAGGCACCTTCGTCTTCTCCGTAGAACATCCGGTATTTACAGCCTATGGCAATCAGGAATGGCATTACGACCAGGACGGGAAGCCTATCCATTGGCCGGTAGATCGCTATTTTACGGAAGGCAGGCGCACAGCAATCTTTCTGGGCGAAGAAGTTGTCAAATACCACAAAACGCTGACTACGTATATAAACGGACTCCTTCAAACCGGATTTGAGATATGCGAACTTATAGAGCCACAACCGGACGAAAGATTGCTGGATACCATCCCGGGCATGAAAGATGAATTACGGCGTCCGATGATGCTTTTGATCTCTGCCAAGAAAAAAAGTAAAGACGCAAAGCTATGAGATTCAAGGCATTGAAAAATAATAGATAAAAAACATTCGTTTAGCTATTGTTAATTAAAAAATACTCCCTATCTTTGCACCGCTTTTGAAAAGAACAACCCTTCAAAAAAGTAGCGGGGTGTAGCGCAGTCCGGTTAGCGCACCTGCTTTGGGAGCAGGGGGTCGTGGGTTCGAATCCCGCTACCCCGACTACAAAAAAGAGGGAGTTCGGTTAAAAGTTTTTCGGGGTGTAGCGCAGTCCGGTTAGCGCACCTGCTTTGGGAGCAGGGGGTCGTGGGTTCGAATCCCGCTACCCCGACGAAAAAGAAAACGCTGATAATTAAGTTGCAAACTTGGCTATCAGCGTTTTCTTTTTTACTCAAAAACTCCAAAAGCCATCGAAGAAACAACTAAACAAGCTAAAACAAAACAACTTATAAATTATTATTATGAAAAACATTTTATTTACACTTTTTGCTATTCTGATCTTAACTAGCTGTAGTAAAGATGATGATAACTGGATCGAGCTTAACGAAAACAATATCGTGGGTAATTGGTCGACAGGCATTAAAGGCTCGCATAAGTTTTTAAATTTCGGAGACGATGACAAAGGCTCTTTTGGAATTTATAGCAATGCAGATCCCATTTCTTTCCAAACGTTCAAATACAAAGTCGAAGATAGTAAGATTTACATCTATGATGTATTCCCAAAAGGTAAGTCACCATATTATTTGGACTGTAAAATATCAAATAATAAACTCAAAATTGAAAATGGTGAGGAATCTGGTACTTACGAAAAATTAGAATACTAACAACTTCCAAACTTAAAAATGCTTAGAATTGATCGTATAACAAAAAAATAATATTTATGAAAACAGCTTTTTTATTGGGCAGCATAGGATCAGGACTAATTCTATTATGCCACCTTTATTCGTTTGTCCAAATGATCATCATGAATCGCCCCGATTATTTGTATCCGACATATTACATCCAATCCATTATCATCTTCATAGCATGGACTTTGATTTTCATTTGCTTTATGATCGCTTACCAAAAACAAAATAATAAATCATGGAAGGATTAATACAATTTACAGGTATAGTGATGATTGCATTTGGAATACTGCAAATCATCCTTTTCTTTAAAATTTGGGGAATGACTAATAACGTCAAACGCATTTGGAAGAAAATAGATAATAAAGACTTTCTTTCCGATGCTTGTGTTTCTTATATAAAAGGCAACTTGGAAGAAACTGAAAGGTTGGCAAATGAAGCTTTTCTGCAGGAAGTAGCTTTGCTTTCTAAATCATCTGAATCTTATGAAGATTGGATCGATAATTATATAAAAATAAAAGAAAAATATACCCGTATCTTCAAGAAAATAGATAAGCCAGCTCCTGACTTTAATAAATACAAAGAACCGAAGATGTATCTACTTTAAGCAATAGAGAAAAAAATAAGGCTGACATAACAAGTATAAGCCTTATTTTTTTACATATATCCATATCACATATTCAAATAATACTCCCTCGTCAACGCTATATACTCCTCACTATACTGATGACGCGCCAATTCCGTCAACAGTTCTTCTATCACACACTCCCGATTGGAAAAAGAAAAAGCAATCAGCGTACGTTTTGGAATACCGCCGGGCTTAGTAATTACATTGAGCTGACGAATCGCATACAACTTATTCATAGAAGCTATCGCCTTTACCCGATCAACCACATCCGTCGGAATCACGACCGTAAAAAGTCCGTCTGCTGCCAATAACCTATTTACCCCTTCCAGCAATTCTTCGTAGGTTAGAGAATCATTGTGACGGGCAGCAGCCCTCTGCCGATCCGGACACTCCAACGAATCGACAAAATAAGGGGGATTTGAAACAATCACATCAAATTTATCCGAAGACCGGTATTTCTTAAAGTCAGCCTGCACCACTTCTATCCGCTCCTGCCAAGGAGAACGAGCCACATTTTCCCTGGCCTGTCCGGCCGCCGCCTCGTCTATCTCCAATGCCACAATCTTTGCGTCTGGCAAACTGCGTTGAGCCAACATTAAAGCCACCAAGCCCGTCCCCGTACCAATATCCAATATCCGGCGCGCGCGCTCAACCGAAGCCCAAGCTCCCAAAAGCACCCCATCCGTACCAACTTTCATAGCACATTGGTCGTGCCACACTGTAAATTGCTTAAATTGAAAATAAGGATTCGACATTTTATCCGTTTGTCTTAAAGCTGTTTTATTCTACTATTTTATTGCAAATCGCCAAAAATAAATAATAATTATGGAATACTCCCTCTACAAGCCGATATTTTGGCATTGTTTTTGTGTTTTTATTCTGCGCAGTGCTTTATTATTAGAGAGAATCAATTAACTTTGCAAACGATTTATGCATATCAGTATGACATAAACTAAATTAAAACGAAAAGATGAAAGAAAGATATTTATTGGAAGATGGAAGCGATAACGGCTTCTCGCTAATCACTGACTATGATGGGAACGATGAACAGGCATTTGATGTAAATGTGAAATCTGGTGAAATTCTTCCGGTACTCCCTCTACGTAACATGGTGTTGTTTCCTGGAGTATTCCTGCCGATCACAGTGGGCCGTAAGTCTTCTCTGAAACTCATACGAGACGCTGACAAGAAGCATAAAGATATTGCCGTAGTATGTCAGAGATCGGCACATACAGAGGACCCGAAGTTGGAAGATTTACACAATATCGGTACCGTAGGACGAATTGTGCGGATATTGGAAATGCCCGATCAGACAACGACTGTCATCCTTCAAGGAATGAAACGTCTGAACCTGATAAACATTATCGAAACCCATCCGTATCTGAAAGGTGAAATAGAACTTTTGGAAGAAGACATTCCAAGCAAAGACGATAAAGAGTTTCAAGCCTTGGTGGAAACCTGCAAGGACTTGACAATGAGATATATCAAATCGTCAGATGTGATGCATCAGGATTCGGCATTTGCTATTAAGAATATCAACAGTCCGATGTTCCTAGTCAATTTCATCTGCTCGAACCTGCCGTTCAAGAAAGACGAGAAGATGGACTTGTTAAGCATCCACTCATTACGTGAACGCACATATCACTTACTGGAAATCCTGAACCGCGAAGTGCAACTGGCAGAAATCAAGGCATCCATCCAAATGCGTGCCCGCGAAGATATTGACCAGCAGCAACGCGAATACTTCCTGCAACAGCAAATCAAGACTATCCAAGATGAACTAGGTGGCGGCGGCCAGGAGCAGGAAATAGAAGAAATGCGCCAAAAAGCAGAAAGAATGCGTTGGAACGCAGAAGTCAGGGAAACATTTATGAAAGAACTGGCTAAACTGGAACGCACCCATCCACAATCTCCGGATTACAGCGTACAGCTTAACTATCTGCAAACCATGCTCAATCTTCCGTGGGGTACGTATACAACTGACAATCTGAACCTTAAAAACGCAGAAAAGACGTTGAACAAAGACCATTACGGACTGGAAAAAGTGAAAGAACGCATTTTGGAGCATTTGGCTGTATTAAAGCTGAAAGGTGATATGAAATCACCGATTATCTGCTTATATGGCCCTCCGGGAGTAGGTAAAACATCTCTTGGAAAATCCATTGCATCTGCGCTCAAACGGAAGTATGTACGTATGTCTTTGGGCGGCGTACATGACGAAGCTGAAATCCGCGGACATCGGAAAACTTATATCGGCGCCATGCCCGGACGAATCATCAAGAGCTTGATTAAAGCCGGTGCATCCAATCCTGTCTTTATCCTGGATGAAATAGACAAGGTCAGCGCCGACCGTCAAGGCGACCCCTCTTCCGCATTACTGGAAGTGCTTGATCCGGAACAAAATACTGCTTTCCACGATAACTTCCTGGATGTAGACTACGACCTCTCAAAGGTATTGTTTATAGCAACAGCCAACAACCTGAACACAATCCCCGGCCCATTGCTCGACCGTATGGAATTGATTGAGGTAAGCGGATATATCACGGAAGAGAAAGTAGAGATAGCCCGTAAGCATCTGCTTCCCAAAGAGCTGGAAGCCAACGGACTTAAAAAGACAGCTATCAAGCTTCCCAAAGAAACGTTGGAAGCTATCATCGAGTCATATACCCGTGAGAGCGGCGTTCGTGAGCTGGAAAAGAAGATTGGTAAAATCCTTCGTAAATCAGCCCGTCAATATGCTACGGACGGTTATTTCGCCAAGACAGAAATCAAACCGTCGGATTTGTATGACTTCCTGGGAGCACCGGAATATACACGTGACAAGTATCAGGGAAATGATTACGCAGGCGTAGTCACCGGATTGGCATGGACAGCCGTCGGAGGCGAAATCTTATTTGTAGAAACGAGCTTGAGCCGTGGCAAGGGCGGACGTCTCACACTGACCGGTAACCTGGGAGATGTGATGAAAGAATCTGCCATGCTGGCACTTGAATATATCAAGGCACACGCTTCTATCCTGAATCTGGGCGAAGAAATCTTCGACAACTGGAATATCCATATCCACGTTCCCGAAGGCGCAATTCCGAAAGACGGTCCGTCGGCAGGTATCACGATGGCTACTTCTCTGGCTTCTGCCCTGACTCAAAGAAAAGTGAAAGCCAACATTGCCATGACAGGCGAAATTACCCTTCGCGGCAAAGTGCTTCCCGTGGGTGGCATCAAAGAGAAGATATTGGCAGCCAAGCGTGCCGGAATCAAGGAAATCATCATGAGTGCCGAAAACAAAAAGAACATAGATGAGATTCAGGAGATTTATCTGAAAGGACTGACTTTCCACTATGTAAACGATATAAAAGAGGTATTTGCCATTGCGCTGACCAATGAGAAAGTGGCGGATGCTATTGATTTATCTGTTAAGAAACCCAGCCAGGAATGACATTTGAGTTACAATATACAGACACTAAAAGTAATGCCCGTGCGGGTCTGATTACCACAGACCACGGGCAGATACAAACACCGATCTTTATGCCGGTGGGCACACTGGGCACGGTTAAGGGAGTACATCTGACCGAATTGAAAGAGGATATTCAGGCGCAGATTATTCTAGGTAATACCTATCACCTCTATTTGCGTCCGGGATTGGACGTGATCGAGAAAGCAGGCGGGCTGCACCGTTTTAACGGTTTCGACCGCCCGATGCTGACTGACAGCGGTGGTTTCCAGGTATTCTCTTTGGCCGGAATCAGAAAGCTGCGTGAAGAAGGAGCTGAATTTCGTTCGCATATCGACGGAAGCAAGCACGTCTTCACTCCGGAAAAGGTGATGGACATAGAACGCACCATCGGCGCAGACATTATGATGGCTTTTGACGAATGTCCTCCCGGTGACTCGGATTATGAGTATGCCAAAAAGTCATTAGGTTTGACGCACAGATGGCTCGACCGTTGTATACAACGTTTTAATGAGACGGAACCTAAATATGGTTACAACCAGGCTCTCTTTCCTATCGTGCAAGGTTGTGTCTATCCCGACCTGCGCAAACAATCAGCAGAGTTTATCGCGTCCAAAGGGGCCGACGGGAACGCTATTGGCGGTTTGGCAGTAGGCGAACCAGTAGACAAGATGTATGAAATGATCGAGATTGTTAATGAAATACTTCCCAAAGACAAACCCCGTTACCTGATGGGTGTCGGAACTCCTGTCAACATTCTTGAAGGAATAGAGCGTGGCGTGGATATGTTCGACTGCGTTATGCCTACACGAAACGGACGAAATGGCATGTTGTTCACCAAGGATGGCATCATCAATATGCGAAACAAGAAATGGGAAACCGACTTCTCTCCCATCGAAGCCGACGGGGCTTCCAGCGTAGATACGTTGTACAGCAAGGCTTATTTGCGCCATCTTTTCCATGCGCAAGAGCTACTGGCCATGCAAATTGCCTCGATACACAACCTGGCATTCTATCTGTGGCTGGCAGGAGAAGCAAGAAAGCATATTATTGCCGGAGATTTCTCGACCTGGAAGCCAATGATGGTCAAAAGAGTATCAACTAGATTATAAGAAATGAAAAGCAATCGATTTATAAAACGGCTGGACTGGTATATCATCAAGAAGTTCTTGGGGACATACGTATTTGCTATTGCATTGATCATTTCTATTGCAGTGGTATTCGATTTCAACGAAAAGATGGACAAATTGATGGAGCATGAAGCTCCCTGGGATAAGATCATCTTTGAATACTATATGAACTTTATCCCCTATTTCTCCAATCTGTTCAGTCCGCTGTTCGTTTTCATTGCTGTTATTTTCTTTACCTCCAAGCTGGCAGAGAACTCTGAAATCATCGCTATGTTCTCCACCGGCATGAGTTTTAAGAGGATGATGCGTCCTTATATGATTTCGGCCGCTATCATTGCGCTAACCACCTTCACGCTAAGTTCGTACGTGATTCCTAAAGGAAGCGTGACGCGTCTGAACTTTGAAGACCGGTATATCAAACCCAAGAAACAAAACTCGGTAAGCAATGTACAGTTAGAGGTAGACAGCGGGGTTATAGCCTACATTGACAACTATAACAACGCCATGAAAACCGGTAACCGTTTTTCATTGGATAAATTCGTCGACAAGAAGCTGGTTTCGCATTTAACTGCACGCCGTATCACTTATGACACTGCAACTGTTCATAAATGGACAATTCACGACTATATGGTACGCGAATTAGATGGTTTAAAAGAAAAAATCACTAAGGGAGACCGGATTGACTCTATTATCAATATGGAACCTTCTGACTTTCTCATCATGAAAAATCAGCAGGAGATGTTAACCAGCCCCGAACTAAGTGACTATATAGAAAAACAAAAGCGAAGAGGATTTGCCAACATCAAGGAGTTTGAGATTGAATATCACAAACGCATTGCCATGTCGTTCGCTTCTTTCATCCTTACCATCATCGGTGTATCGCTTTCATCCCGGAAAACAAAAGGTGGTATGGGGCTCCACTTGGGTATCGGATTAGGGTTAAGTTTTTCTTATATCCTGTTCCAGACGATCACCTCCACTTTTGCTGTAAATGGAAATGTGCCTCCTGCCATTGCAGTCTGGATTCCCAATATCCTTTATGCAGGTATCGCATTCTTCCTGTATCAGAAAGCACCCAAATAACCAGAAAGCAACAAATAAAAGGATTGCAAGCCTTCTGCAGTCTTCAGGAACTCGATCCGCAGACTGTCCCAAGGTTTCGGATATACCGCAGAAAGAAAGATATAAAAATAAGAAGTTCCGCCTATTCCTGCTAATGCAAGTGTAGGCGGAACTTTTTTGTTGTATCCATTTCCTCTTTTGTCTATTCTCCATTGTTTTCACCTGACGGTGATCCGGAAAATCCCTCTTTCTCCTTACATTCCTAAAATCGTTAACCGATTTCTTTTACATAAGCAGAAAGATCTGCAGCAGAGATGTTTTTGGCTATAATTACACCATTTCCATCCAATAAATAGTTAGTGAATCCCCGATTTAAACGGTATTTCTTAAATAATCCGGAATCCTCGCCTTCTGTTTCCACGAAACAAGTGGGCGTAACTATTTGATCCTTACGAACGGTTTCCTTAAATATTGACTGATATTCGTCAAATGAAACAGAAACCATTTCCACATTATGAGAAGAACGAAGCGCATTGCTTAAACTTACGTTTTGCATCCGGGACTGCGCGTCATAACTTGCCCAAAAACTTAGCAACACATATTTGCCTTTCAAATTTCCCAACTTAAAGGCGGGTTGCTCATTTGACGTAGATTCGATCTTAAAATCAGGGGCTACGTCGCCCTCACTCAAACCTCCGGTAGGTTTGTCTTTCTCAACGAAAGCGGTCAAGGAACAAATCAGTAATACAACAAAAATCCATTTTACATGCTTCATGTAATTCGGTTTTAGTTAATACTATCCGGGACTGTCCTTAAACAGTGGTTTCTTCCCGAAACGTTGTCTTTTCAGGCATCAGGCGAAGAGGAATCCGCTGATTATCAGAGCCTTTATTTTTGAAACCGGGTGCAAAGGTAAGTAAATATTAAATTAACTTCCAAGTAAATAAGCAAAAATCTCACTTTTTGGGTATAACTTTTTATGTTATTTAGCATAAAAACGAACTTTTTTCTCTACTTTTGCAGAGTTAAAGTCTATTTTTTATGCAACCATCAAATACTGAATTGATTCTGATTCGAGTTACCGGCGAAGATCGTCCGGGACTGACTGCTTCTGTGACTGAAATCCTTGCCAAATATGATGCTACGATCCTTGATATCGGCCAGGCAGATATTCATAATACATTATCGTTGGGAATTCTGTTCAAGAGCGAAGAAAGACACTCCGGATTCATTATGAAGG
This sequence comes from Bacteroides sp. AM16-13, assembly GCF_003602705.1. Taxonomy (NCBI): domain Bacteria; kingdom Pseudomonadati; phylum Bacteroidota; class Bacteroidia; order Bacteroidales; family Bacteroidaceae; genus Bacteroides; species Bacteroides sp. AM16-13. The sequence continues at coordinate 118,120 of NZ_QTLK01000015.1, read as the reverse complement.
AACTCCTGTTCAAAGCTTCTTCATTGGGAGTGACCATCCGATTTGAACCTATCACCACCGAACAATATGACAACTGGGTAGGCATGCAAGGAAAAAACCGCTATATCCTGACAGTATTGGGACGCAAACTTTCCGCCCGCCAGATTTCTGCCGCTACAAGCATATTAGCCGAACAGGGCATGAATATAGACGCTATCAAGCGTCTGACAGGTCGCATCCCGTTGGACGAATGTCAGACTGATACACGCACCCGGGCTTGCATCGAATTTTCAGTAAGAGGTACTCCGAAAGACCGCATTGCCATGCAGGAGAAGCTGATGAAACTGGCCAGCGAACTGGAAATGGACTTTTCTTTCCAACAGGATAATATGTACCGCCGTATGCGCCGCCTGATTTGTTTTGATATGGACTCTACCTTAATCGAGACAGAAGTGATTGACGAACTGGCTATCCGTGCCGGTGTAGGCGACGAAGTGAAAGCCATCACGGAAAGCGCCATGCGTGGAGAAATAGACTTTACAGAGAGCTTTACCCGTCGCGTAGCCTTATTGAAGGGGTTGGACGAATCGGTAATGCAGGAAATAGCCGAGAACTTGCCTATCACAGAGGGTGTAGAGCGACTGATGTATGTATTGAAGAAGTACGGTTACAAGATCGCTATCCTTTCGGGAGGATTCACTTATTTCGGCCAGTACCTGCAAAAGAAATACGGTATAGATTATGTCTATGCCAACGAATTGGAAATCATCGACGGCAAACTGACCGGACGTTATCTGGGGGATGTAGTAGACGGAAAACGAAAAGCCGAACTGCTCCGCCTCATTGCACAAGTGGAAAAGGTGGATATTGCACAGACCATCGCCGTAGGAGACGGAGCCAACGATCTTCCTATGCTAGGAGTTGCCGGACTGGGAATCGCCTTCCACGCCAAGCCCAAAGTGGTGGCAAATGCCAAGCAATCAATCAACACCATTGGACTGGATGGAGTACTCTATTTCCTCGGATTCAAAGATTCTTACTTGAATATGTAATTAGACCAAAAAATAGATTATCTTTGCTGACAAATAAAATAAAAGAATGAAGTTTTCCGAACTACAATTAAATGCAAATGTGCTTGAGGCGCTTGATGCCATGCGATTTGACGAATGTACGCCTATACAAGAACAAGCAATTCCAATCATACTTGAGGGTAAAGATTTGATCGCAGTAGCACAGACAGGGACAGGTAAAACAGCCGCGTTTCTGCTTCCTGTATTGAACAAATTATCTGAAGGTAAACATCCGGAGGATGCGATTAATTGTGTCATCATGTCTCCTACCCGGGAATTGGCCCAACAGATCGACCAGCAAATGGAAGGATTTTCCTATTTCATGCCGGTATCGAGCGTTGCCGTATATGGCGGAAATGACGGAATATTGTTCGAACAACAGAAAAAGGGACTCACATTGGGAGCTGATGTTGTCATTGCTACTCCCGGACGCCTGATCGCCCATTTAAGCCTTGGATATGTAGATCTTTCCAAGGTTTCTTATTTTATTTTGGATGAAGCAGACCGAATGCTCGACATGGGATTCTACGAAGATATCATGCAAATAGCCAAATATCTGCCGAAGGAACGACAGACTATCATGTTTTCAGCAACAATGCCGGCAAAGATACAGCAATTGGCAAATACGATCTTAAACGATCCGTCAGAAATAAAGCTCGCTGTTTCCAAACCTGCGGAAAAGATTATTCAGGCGGCATACGTCTGCTATGAAAATCAAAAGTTAGGCATCATACGCAGTCTTTTTATGGATGAGGTTCCGGAACGTGTGATTGTCTTTGCTTCTTCCAAAATTAAGGTTAAAGAAGTTGCCAAGGCGTTGAAATCAATGAAGCTGAACGTAGGTGAAATGCATTCGGACTTGGAACAGGCTCAACGGGAAACGGTTATGCACGAGTTTAAAGCCGGACGAATCAATATATTGGTAGCTACGGACATCGTTGCACGTGGTATTGATATTGATGATATCCGCCTGGTTATCAACTTCGACGTGCCTCACGATAGCGAGGACTATGTGCACCGCATCGGCCGTACGGCACGTGCCAACAATGACGGGGTGGCACTTACGTTTATTAACGAAAAGGAACAGAGTAACTTCAAAAGCATTGAGAATTTTCTGGAGAAAGAGATTTATAAGATTCCTATCCCTGAAGGATTGGGAGAGGCTCCGGAATACAAACCGCGTTCGTTCAACAAAAACAGGAACGGGAATTTCTCTAAAAGAAAAGATTTCCGGGGAAAAAGAAACAACGGAGGGAAGAAAAGCAACTACCCTGCGCCCAGACAGAAATAAAATCTGTATTTCCTTGTTTGGATAGAATCTGTATTTCTTATTGGGGAAAACCTGATTTCTATTTGAATAGAATGTAGAGTCCTTATTTGGATGAAGTAATCTCCAAATCGCCTTTAAAGCTCACTTCCATATTTACAACGCTATATATGGAAGTTTCCGGAATGGCTAAAACAGCTTGATAATGAAAACCATTCCGGTTTACTTTCACAAACTTTGTATCTGACAGGATTGATTGCGCCAGGAAATCCGCAGGAACCACTTTGTCGAACATCTGTTTGGTTATATCGCTGGCAAACAGGCTCTTTTTACCTTCGTACACACAGATGTGCATCACATTATCATAGTACACATTATCCATACTAATCCCGTCTTCGGAATAAGTCGTCTTGATGACTCTCATTTTAGATGGGTTAATATATACGTATGCACGATAGCGAGTGCCGTTGTAGGTCACTACACTATCGCGTTTGGTTACTTCCGTATAAGTCGGAACCACAAGTTCCTGACGGACAAAATAGATAGAATCATTGAGGTCTTCAGATTTATGCAGTTTTATTACATTATCCGTAATGGAATGAAACCAAAATATATGTTCTCCCTGCTTATCAATCTTGTAATAAGTGGTATCATTTCCATAAGTGTAAAGAATGTCCCGCATTATTTTAAATGCAATGGGAGTACTTTGTGCGTCTGCATAGTAGATGGTATCTCCTTCCACACGCATCAACGGGCTCTCCGTTTCATCGTCCAGCCAAATTCCCTGCAGTAACTCTTTTGCGCTAAGATCCTCTTTCTCCTGTTGAAGAGAATGGGGACTCTTATTGCCGCTACATGCCGCGAAAAGGATTGCCATTAACGATACAGCCACATTTTTCATCATCTATCTTAGTTTTGTATAAAGATACTCCTATTTTTTTATTTACCAATACAATGGTAAACAAATCCGAGCTCTTCCATCTCTTTTTTATCATATATATTACGTCCGTCCAACACAATCTGCTGGGCCATCGTCTTCTTGATAACGGCCCATGAAGGCAGACGGAATTCTTTCCATTCGGTAACCAGCATCAATACATCAGCATCCAGCACTGCATCGTACATATCACAAGCATAATAGATTTTTTCTCCAATTCTACGCTTGCACTCTTGCACGGCAGCCGGATCGTATGCACGCACCCGACAACCAGCTTCCAGCAATTTATCGATCAGGACTAATGCCGGAGCCTCACGCATGTCATCCGTTTCCGGTTTAAATGCCAGCCCCCACAAAGCAACAGTCTTACCTTGCAAATCACCATTAAACTGTTTCTTTAGCTTCTCAAACAGGACGCTTTTCTGTTGTTCGTTCACTTCTTCCACAGCACTAAGCACCCGCATACTATAACCATTCTGTTCCGCAGTCTTAATCAATGCTTTCACGTCTTTAGGAAAACAGGAACCACCATATCCGATGCCCGGATACAGGAACTTACGTCCAATACGGGTGTCCGAACCTATTCCGCTACGTACCATATTCACATCCGCGCCAACGATTTCGCATAAGTTTGCGATATCATTCATAAAACTGATACGGGTTGCCAACATCGAGTTTGCCGCATATTTAGTCATTTCTGCAGATGGAATATCCATGAAAATCACACGGAAATTATTCAATAAGAATGGCTTGTATAGTTTGGACATCAATTTCTCCGCACGTGCCGACTCCACTCCCACTACCACACGGTCCGGACTCATAAAGTCACTGATCGCATTTCCTTCTTTCAGGAATTCCGGATTAGAAGCCACGTCAAAATCAACTTTCACGCCTCTCTTATCCAATTCTTCCTGAATAACCGCACGAACCTTACTGGCAGTACCCACCGGAACGGTACTTTTGGTAACTACCAGTTTATATTGTTTCATATTGCGACCAATGGTACGGGCCACCTCCAACACGTATTTCAAATCAGCGCTGCCGTCTTCATCCGGAGGGGTGCCAACCGCACTGAATATAACTTCCACGTCGTCCAGACAGCTTTCTAATGAGGTTGTAAACTTCAATCGCTTTGCTTTCATATTACGGAGCACCATCTCTTCCAATCCATTCTCATAAATCGGAATATTCCCCTTTTGCAAAGATTCGATTTTCTCTTTATTTGTGTCTACGCACGTTACATTCACGCCAATTTCGGCAAAGCATGTACCTGATACCAGACCCACATACCCTGTTCCCACGATTGCAATTTTCATACTTAATCTATTGTTTGTTTAGAAATTCATTCAAAATAAGCGGCATCTTTAAAGGCAGTTCCCTCTCTGTCTTTCGCCGATAATACCATTTGCGAATCTGCCAACGGCCAGTCTATCCCCAACGTTTCATCATTATACAAAATAGAAGCTTCCGCCTGCGGAGCATACTTGTTATCTACCTTATACGTAAAAACGGCTTCTTCGCTCAAGACTGCAAAGCCATGAGCAAAACCACGGGGAATGAAAAATTGTCTCTTGTTTTCCTCACTAAGCAACACGCAGACGTGCTTTCCAAACGTAGGCGATGATTTACGCAAATCAACGGCAACGTCCAGCACTTTTCCTTTAAGAACACGAACCAGTTTCGCCTGACTGTATTCTCCTTTCTGATAGTGCAATCCGCGTAACACGCCAAAAGATGATTTCGACTCGTTGTCCTGTATAAAATCTACGGGACCAATATTGGCATCAAACTCTTCTTTCTTATAGGCTTCCATAAAATAGCCCCGTTCATCGGAGAAAACTTTAGGCTCTATCAGCCATACTCCGTCTATTTCCGTCTGTATATAGTTCATTATTGATAGTGATAAATAAAACGATGCAAAAGTAGTGAATTTTTCGAAGTTTTCTGGGATATATTCAATTTATCTCGTAATTTTGCAGACATGATTGAATTGGCACAACATATAGAGACTTTACTACTGGAAAACGATTGCGTCATTGTTCCGGGGTTTGGCGGTTTTGTAGCGCATTACTCGCCTGCAACCCGCATTAAGGAAGAAAATATATTTTTACCTCCTACCCGCACAATCGGCTTTAATCCTCAATTAAAACTGAATGACGGCGTATTGGTGCAATCTTATATGTCAGCGTATGACACGAGTTTTGCTGACGCCAGCCGCATAGTAGAAAAGGAAGTAAACGAATTCATCGGTCTCCTTCATGAAGAAGGAAAAGCCCATTTGGATAATATAGGCGAGATTCACTATAACATTTATGGTAACTATGAGTTTGTTCCTTATGACTATAAGATAACGACTCCTTCATTATACGGTCTCGACTCCTTCGAAATGCATGAACTTTCCGTTCTGCAACAGAAAGAAAAAGTATGGATACCGGCTCATCCGGAGAAGGAAAAGAAGACTTTTGAAATTAGTATCAATCGTGCGTATCTTCGCAATGCTGCAGCAATGATTGCTGCCATCGTATTGTTCTTTGCCTTTTCAACTCCGGTAGAGAATACAGACGTTCAAAAAAACAATTATGCACAATTATTACCCAGTGAGCTTTTTGAGCAAATAGAAAAGCAATCGGTTGTAGTAACTCCTGTGTATGTTAAGAGTGATGCAATGCAACAAGCTAAAAAGCTTTCCGCTACTGCTTCAACTTCTTCTTCAACGAAGACTTCATCCACTAAAAAGAATACAGCGGATAAGACTTCCAAGCCAATCGCAGTTAGAGAAGTGAAAGTGGCCAAACAGGAAACGGCAGCTACTGCCCCTGCGGTTAAATCTCCAGAAAGTGCCAATCATCCTTTCCATATCATAGTGGCAGGAGGAATCAGCCTGAAAGATGCAGAAGCCATAGCAACTCAATTAAAATCAAAAGGGTTTGCTAATGCAAAAGCGCTGAACATGGATGGAAAAGTACGTGTCAGCATCAGTTCATTCGACAACCGTAATGAAGCGACCAAGCAATTACTTGAGCTAAGAAAAAACGAAACTTATAAGAATGCCTGGTTACTGGCTAAATAAAAATCCCTTTTTAAAAGCATGAAACGAGTTCTTTGTCCTAAATGTGAGAATTACCTTTTTTTTGATGAAACCAAGTATAGCGAAGGCCAATCACTGGTATTTGAATGTGAGCATTGCGGCAAGCAATTCAGCATCCGGCTTGGAAAGAGCAAAGTAAAGGCTCTTAGAAAGGAAGAAAATCTGGAAGAAGAAGCTGAATCCCATAAAGAAGAATTCGGATATATCACTGTTATCGAAAATGTATTCGGTTATAAACAGATATTGCCCTTACAAGAAGGTGACAATGTCATAGGCCGCCGTTGTGTGGGAACTTCTATCAATACGCCCATTGAAAGTGGCGATATGAGCATGGATCGACGCCATTGTATCATCAATATCAAACGCAATAAGCAAGGAAAACTTGTTTATACATTACGGGATGCTCCCAGCCTGACAGGTACTTTCCTCATGAATGAAATCCTAGGGGATAAAGATCGTGTACGCATTGAGGATGGCGCTATTGTGACTATCGGAGCTACTACATTTATCTTGCATGCGGCTGAACAAGAATAATCACCTGACAATATAAAAAAACGCCACTGTTCTCTGAACAAGTGGCGTTTTTTTATATCCGGTCTTCTAATTACAGAATACCTTTAACGGTTTCAAGCATTCCTTTTTCCTGGATAGAATCCAAGTTTGCTTTTACAGCTTCTGCCAATCCCGGGATCTTATTCAAATCTTCTCCCCAGATAAAGTCAGCAGCCAGAACACCTTCAGCTACTTTCTTTGTACAACCGGTTGCCCAAAGTTCTTTCAGCAGGTTCATGATTTCAGGAGCATCATTTGGTACAATTTCAGCGCCGTCAGCACGTACACCACCTTTATAATAAGTAATGATAGCGGCCAAACCAAGTACCAGGCCTTTAGGAAGTTCGCCCTTACGTTCGAGATAAGTCTTCAATCCCGGTAAATCACGAGTTTCATATTTTGGGAAAGAATTCAGCATAATGCTTGTCACTGCGTGATCTACGAATGGATTGTTGAAACGTTCCAATACGTCGTTGGCGAATTTCTCCAACTCATCTTTCGGTAAATTCAATGTTTCCATCAATTCATCGAACATTACCTTGTGGATATATTTACCAATAACCTCATGTTCACAAGCTTCACGCACAATATTCACACCAGAAAGATAAGCAACCGGAGAAAGAACTGTGTGCGGGCCATTCAACAGAGTTACCTTACGTTCGTGGTAAGGAGCTTCCGAAGGAACAAACAACACATTCAATCCTGCCTTATCAGCCGGGAACTCTTTAGCAATTTCCTGCGGAGCTTCAATCACCCACAGATGGAAGATTTCAGCCTGAACAACCAAGTTATCATCGTATTGCAGTTTTTCTTTGATAGCAGCAATATCTTTGCGCGGGAATCCCGGAACGATACGGTCTACCAATGTTGCATATACGCCACAAGCTTCTTCAAACCATGTTTTAAACTCATTACCCAGGTTCCACAATTCAATATATTGATAAATAGTTTCTTTCAACTTATGTCCATTCAGGAAAATAAGTTCGCAAGGGAAAATAATCAAACCTTTTGTCTTATCACCATTGAATGTTTTGAAACGATGATACAGCAATTGAGTCAGTTTACCTGGATAAGATGAAGCAGGAGCATCTTCAAGTTTGCAAGACGGATCAAAAGCAATACCAGCCTCTGTAGTGTTTGAAATAACAAAACGCATTTCAGGTTGCTCTGCCAACTTCATGAACTCGTCATTTTGAGAATATGGATTCAATGCACGACTGATTACATCGATCATTGTCAAGCTGTTAACAACTTCGCCTTTATCCAATCCTTGAAGATTAACATGATAAAGATCGTCTTGTGCATTCAGCATATCGACCATACCTTTATCAATGGGCTGAACCACTACTACACTGCTATTGAAGTCGGTTTTCTGGTTCATGTTGTAAATAATCCAATCAACAAATGCACGCAAGAAGTTACCTTCGCCAAATTGGATAATACGCTCCGGACGTTGTGTTTTAGGAGCAGTTTCTTTGTTTAATGCTTTCATGTTAGTTGTAATTTATAAAGTTGATATTATACAAATTCAAAATAAAAATCAATATTCTCCTTAATCAGGATGTCGATAGGCATATACTTTACAGGTTCAACAGACTTCTTAAACACAACATGGTCGCACAGAGCCTTCACCCCGCAATACCCTTGCAATCCCGGACGTTGCCCGATTAAATAATGCACATCACCTGATTTTAGCAACTCTACATTTGCTTTCAGAAGGTCATATCCTATCAGCCCTTTCATGCTACGTCCCGCATGACGGAGATACTCTCCCAACTGATACACCCTGGAATTAAATACAACTCCCAGCGCAGCCTTCGGATGTGCCCGGAAAAACTCATCTAATGTCTGTTGATTGCTTTCCTGATCAGATTTATTGAGTATAACCTCATGGATTACCAGGTTGTTATATTCTTCGGCTATGTAACTCATAAAACCGTCCAAACGACGTTGCATCTGTATTTCAGCCGGATTATCTTTATTATTACTTAAGAACAAGACTAACTCCTGACCTTCTCCCGCCGAATAGTTGCGCATCAATATTTTTGCTGCAATATATCCGCTCTTATAAGAATCCTGCCCAATATACGTCAAGGCTCTCGCTTCTTCCATATTGAAATCAACAAAAGCATAAGCTATCTTATTCTCCTGTAGATAAGCTGTCAGCGCCAGCGTCTCTTCCCGGAAATTCGGAGAAATCAACACTGCGTCTACATTCTTTTCTTTTATAGCAAGGCAGGCTTCCTGATAACTTTTCTCATCTCCATGATAGTAACACAGATAATCTATACCCACATTAAAAGGACGCAACTCTTGCCGGGCACGCTCAATCCCCCCGACTACCGAATGCCAATAGTCATGTTCTATATAATAAGGTATCAGGCAGAGGAAAGAATATTTCTTTTTAGCAGCCAAACCGATAGCAAACACATTGGGTTGATAATGAATCTCATCCAGTACCTTTTGTACTTTAGCTTTGCTTTTGGGAGACACGTCGCCACGATTGTGCAACACCCTATCCACCGTTCCGGCGGAAACACCGGCCATACGGGCTATGTCTTTAATGGTATAGTTCTGGTCCTCCATAGTGCTAAAACTTAAATATTATAAATAATCGCTGCAAATATACGAATTATTTTGTTACTCCAAGTAAATTTTCTATTTTTGTGTTCGATAACGGTTAATAAAACTAAAACGAGATTTACGCCTATTAGCTTTAAAATCAATACGATATAGGTATAAATACAGAAAGTAATAATTTTATATACTTAAAACACAGTAATAATGAAGAACTTCATGGACGAAAACTTCTTGCTGCAAACAGAAACCGCGCAAAAGTTGTATCACGAGCATGCGGCTAAAATGCCGATCATCGACTATCATTGTCATCTCATCCCCCAAATGGTAGCTGACGACTACAAGTTTAAATCACTGACTGAAATCTGGTTGGGCGGTGACCACTACAAATGGCGTGCAATGCGTACAAACGGCGTAGATGAACGTTTCTGCACAGGAAAAGATACCACAGACTGGGAAAAATTCGAAAAATGGGCGGAAACAGTTCCTTATACTTTCCGTAATCCACTGTACCACTGGACTCACCTCGAATTGAAAACTGCATTTGGTATCAATAAAATATTGAATCCGCAAACAGCACGCGAAATTTACGATGAATGTAACGAAAAGCTGTCTCAACCTGAATATTCAGCTCGTGGAATGATGCGTCGCTATCACGTAGAGGTAGTTTGTACTACGGATGATCCTATCGATTCACTGGAATATCACATCAAAACACGTGAAAGCGGATTTGAAATCAAGATGTTGCCAACTTGGCGTCCTGATAAGGCTATGGCTGTAGAAGTCCCTGCTGATTTCCGTAGTTATGTAGAAAAGCTGGCAGAAGTTAGCGATGTTACTATCTCCAATTTCGATGATATGATCGCTGCTTTGCGCAAACGTCACGACTTCTTCGCAGAACAAGGTTGCCGTCTGTCTGACCATGGTATTGAAGAATTCTATGCAGAAGATTATACCGATGCTGAAATCAAGGCTATATTTAATAAGGTATATGGCGGCACAGAATTGACCAAAGAAGAAATTCTGAAATTCAAATCAGCCATGCTTGTTATCTTCGGTGAAATGGACTGGGAAAAAGGATGGACTCAACAGTTCCACTACGGCGCTATCCGCAATAACAACACCAAGATGTTCAAATTACTGGGCGCTGACACCGGTTTCGACTCTATCGGTGAATTCACCACAGCCAAAGCAATGGCTAAATTCCTTGACCGCCTGAATACCAATGGCAAATTGACTAAAACAATCCTTTATAACCTGAACCCATGCGCAAATGAAGTGATTGCAACTATGTTGGGCAACTTCCAAGATGGTTCTATCCCGGGAAAAATTCAGTTTGGTTCGGGATGGTGGTTCCTCGACCAAAAGGATGGTATGGAAAAACAAATGAACGCCTTGTCTGTGCTTGGTCTCCTAAGCCGCTTTGTAGGTATGTTGACAGACTCTCGTTCTTTCCTATCCTACCCGCGTCATGAATATTTCCGCCGTACATTATGTAACTTGGTAGGACGCGACGTAGAGAACGGAGAAATCCCTGCATCTGAAATGGAACGCGTAAACCAAATGATTGAAGATATCAGCTACAACAATGCTAAGAACTTCTTCAAGTTCTAACAGATTAGTAGTTGCACTATAAAAAATACCGCTACTAAAGTCGAATATGCTTTGAGTAGCGGTATTTTTATATTCTGTTCATATTATTCCGGTTTTCGGACTGCCCCATTATTCCTTGATTTTCAGGCGGGCACTTGATATACAAAAAAAGAGGCAACCTTAGTTACCTCTTTTTAGTACACCCTCAGGGACTCGAACCCTGGACCCATTGATTAAGAGTCAATTGCTCTACCAGCTGAGCTAAGAGTGCAACATATTATTTTTATTGCAACCTTGAATTTGTACACCCTCAGGGATTCGAACCCTGGACCCACTGATTAAGAGTCAGTTGCTCTACCAACTGAGCTAAGAGTGCTTAATTCCTCGTTTGCGGTTGCAAAAGTAGGTCTTTTATTTTATTTGACCAAACAATCATGCAGCTTTTTTACTATCTTTTTTTCGTCTTTATTCGAACACATAAAGCTCGGAAGGCGTATTTCGCTTTAAAGCAAGTAGTTGCACATCTTTACCTACAAGAATACCTTTGTTCTTTAATTTCCATTCCACCGTTTTATAAGCTAGCTCCGGATGATTATTGTCTTTACTCAAATGACACAACCAGATATAGCGCAAATGTTCAGTGATATTTTCCGCTAAAAACTCCGCAGTATCAGAGTTACTCATGTGGCCGGTCTTACTTGCAATCCGCTCCTTCAAATATTGAGGATAAGGCCCCATTTTGAGCATTTCCTCATCATAGTTAGCTTCAAGTATCAGATAATGGGCCTTACTGATATAATGGGCAGCTGTAGGAGTAATTTCTCCAAGGTCCGTTAAGAAAGAAAAGACTTTGCCGTCGATTTCAATGCAGTACCCCACATTGTCCGTTCCATCATGCGGCACTTCAAAAGATTCGATATGGAAATCCTCCAAAGTCATCGGCTCTTGCTTTTCCAGGTAACGAACTGACGAACTCAATTTCTCCGTCATACAATAGCTACGATTAATTCCAGCATGAATACGTGCGGTTGTATAAACAGGAATATTCAATTTTTCTCCCAGATTACCCACAGCTTTGATATGGTCAGCATGATCGTGCGTTATAAATACCGCACGAATACTATCCATCAAGATATTATAATCTTTCAGTGTTTTTTTGATAGTACGTATGCCGATTCCGGCATCTATCAGTATTCCATAGGTTTCAGTACCCAGATAATAACAGTTCCCACTACTGCCACTCGCCAGGCTTATAAATTTTACTTTCATGTTTTATCCTCTTTATTAAAATGCAAAATGCCGTCAACTTTTACAGCAAAGTGACGGCAAATATACATAAAAAAGAATAGAATTACCGAGAAGATTCCTTCTTTTTGTCGATGGATTCGGTGATTTTCGCAAATAATAGTAGCGCTACAGCGGCAATCAGGCCAATAGCAGCAAAGTAATACCATATATAATGGGCATTTGCGCTAGCTGCCTCCCATGCCGCCCGTGTCTCGAACAAAGCAGGATCCGGACAGTATTTGGTAAGCAAAATTCCCGCCAGGCCAAAACCAAAGATGGAAGAAAGAAAGGAATGTAAATGACTGAATCCTAAATACATTCCTTCTTCGCCTTTAGGAGCCTGCAAAGAGAAATACTCCAGATAACGCGGCGAAATAAAACATTCGGCAAGTGCCTGTACCACTATACCTGCAATCATCATCAGGGTAATATTGCTCATGCCTGTAATAAGATCATTTCCCAGCAAATTTCCACATGCCATCAGCAACGCCGAAAAAGGAATCAAAAACATTCCCACATTCATCGAAGTAATCGCACTGCGTTTTGCCATCAAACGCGTGATAAAGCTAACGCAACAAACCACCACAAAAGGATTCACATTAGCAATCCAGCCCGGTTTCGCCGTCTCGCCGGCCAATCGGATCACATATTTAGGCATAGTGGCGTAAAGTTGCTGTTGCACCATCCAGAACCCTGTAACAATCAGAATAAGAATCAATAAACGCCAGTTGGTGATGATGCGCATAAATCCTTGCCCAATCTCACGGAGACTTTTTCCTTCACCAGCCGTGTGCGTTGATTTATAAAGGAGAATAACAGCAAGCAAAGCAATAATTGTCATCGCACCGGAGAAATAATTAATATAGATATACGCCTGCTCACCAATAACATTACGCAAAGGATCGATAATTGTTTTACCGGTAAAAGCACCTACATTTACCATCATATAAAAGATGGAATAACCACGCGCACGCGTTGCCTCCGTTGTTTCTTTGGCCACAGATGCAGAAATGATGGACTTAATAAAAGACCCTCCCACCATAAGTACAAACAAGACCGGCACAATAATCCACCGGGTATAGCTATCGGGCAAACCATTAAATTGAGTAGTGACGCCATAACTAACCAAGCCGGCAGCTTCCAGCAAAGTAGGCAATACTCCCAATCCTAAATATCCGACGGATAATAAGGAAAATGCTATAATCATTGACTTCCGGAAACCTATCTTATCAGCATAAGCACCGGAAAAAATAGGAAGCAGATATAACCCGCCGGAAAAAAGCCCGGAAATCATACTTGCTTCAAAATCATTAAAACCTAAAATGGAAGATAGATAAATAGTGAGAACGATGAAAACGGCATAGTATGCCATACGCTCAAACAGTTCGACTGTGTTGCTGACCCAAAATGCTCTCGTAAAGCCTTTAGCAGCACGCTGAGGGGAATTGTTCATGTATTTATTAATTTATTAAAATGTTAATTTGAGACAAAGATACGTTTTTTTGGCTTACTGTCCGTATCTTTGTTCAAAATTAGGTAATTAAAAACTATGATTATAGCTGTTGATTTTGACGGAACGATTGTAGAGCATCGTTATCCACGCATTGGTGAAGAAATTCCATTCGCTGTTGACACATTGAAGTTATTGCAACAAGAAAAGCATCGTTTAATACTATGGAGTGTGCGTGAAGGGGCACTTTTGGACGAAGCTGTCGAATGGTGCAAAGCCAGAGGTTTAGAATTTTATGCCGTTAATAAGGATTATCCTGAAGAGCAAAAAGGCCATCAGGGATTTTCACGAAAGTTGAAAGCTGATATGTTCATTGACGACCGAAACTTAGGCGGTTTGCCGGATTGGGGAGTCATTTATGCAATGATTAAAGAGAAAAAGACGTTTGCAGATGTCTATGGCCAAAACGGAGAAGAGGAAAAAACGCCATCAAAAAAGAAAAAAAGATGGTTGCCTTTCTAATAAATAGATAAATAGCAAGCCGACAGATATACAAAAAATAGATGATGCACTCTTATCCGACATGATTAAGAGTGCATTTCTATATGATGAAATAACTTATCTCCCAACATGGAGCGGCCATTTACTACGATTCTTTGTTTTCCCACTTTTCCCTGAACTCCCATAATTGCTCAATAGTAGGATAAAAAGTCGGATTTTCCCAGTTTCTGGAAATCATAGCAATCAACGATTCCAAATACGATTTACCATCAATAATTGTAGTACATTGATTGACCTGATATCTTTCAGTTGGATAATTCTTTGTTTCGATCATCTTTTTTGCCCAGTTCAATAACTCCTGAACAGCTTCATTGTCATAAGTATGTTGCGCCATATCTTTAGAATTTTCCACAAAGATACAAAGTTTATTTATTCATAAACAAGGAATAACCGAAGAACTGGCAGAGATTCTACAAGTTGTGCTATCAGCAAAGAACAATTTCAAGATTTTTTATGTTTATATAAATAGAGATAAACTTAAAAATAGAACGACTTATGATTTATGATTTCTTATTCCCCACAAAATCGAATACAACAAAAGTGTCTTTGTTGCTATTGGCTGTCCGGATCATCTTCGGCATATTATTAATGAACCATGGTATCCAAAAATGGAGTAGTTTCCAAGAGTTGTCAACTGTATTTCCTGATCCGCTTGGAATAGGAAGTCCCCTGTCTCTCGGATTAGCTATTTTTGGTGAACTTGTGTGTTCAATGGCATTTATTGTAGGCTTCTTGTATCGCTTAGCCATGATCCCGATGATTTTCACGATGATAGTAGCTTTCTTTGTAGTTCACGCAAATGACGTATTTGCTGTTAAAGAACTAGCTTTCATTTATTTAGTGGTATTCATATTGATGTATATTGCCGGTCCGGGTAAATTTTCAATAGACCATATCATAGGAAACGAATTGTCAAGACGAAAATCAAGAGCATACAAAAATTAGAAATAATCCCCCTGATTAATTAAAAAATATTATATTTGCATACTTGTACGAGAGAAATTATCAATATTTTTTATTAATCAAAAATGTTTTAACATGAAAAGAGGGAAACTGACTTTAGTCGCAGTAGTGCTTAGCGGTAGCTTATTATTCAGTTCTTGTGTAGGATCATTCAGTTTATTCAACCGCCTGTCTTCTTGGAATCAATCAGTTGGAAACAAGTTTGTAAACGAACTCGTATTCCTTGCTTTCAACATTGTTCCGGTTTATGGCGTAGCTTACCTGGCTGACGCTTTAGTTATCAATTCTATCGAATTCTGGAGTGGTTCCAACCCGATGGCTAATGTAGGTGACGTAAAGAAAGTAAAAGGAGAAAACGGCAACTACATGGTGAAAACTCTTGAGAATGGATATTCTATTACTAAAGAAGGCGAAACTGCTTCAATGGATTTGATCTACAACAAAGAAGCTAACACATGGAACGTCGTTGCAAACGGTGAAAGCGCTGAATTAGTAAAAATGAACAATGACGGCACTGCTGATTTGTTCTTACCGAATGGCGAAAAGATGAATGTAACGTTGGATGCTCAAGGCATGCTGGCAGCACGCCAAGCTACAATGAGCAATCTTATGTTTGCCGCCCGCTAAAAATTAAAAGAAATACGAAGGAGATGAAACTTCAATAAGTAGTTTCATCTCCTTTTTCAATCCCATCTTCCATCCAGCATCTTTTTATACTATGAATAAACTATATACACTTATCTATTCTGTCCTAATATTCACTTGTCTGTCCTGTCAACAACAAACTCCTCAAACTCAAATAGAACAAACAGCTATAGATTTCTGCGAAGCCTTCTATAATCTCAATTACCCGGCCGCCAAAGCATGGAGTGCACCTTCTTCCCTGTCCTATCTTAGCTTTTTAGCGTCCAATGTCCGACAGACTCACCTTGATCTACTCAAGACACGAGGTGCTGCGAAAGTTTCTGTTATATCCAGTAAGATAGATGCTAATTCAGAGGAAGCAACGGTTGTTTGCCAAATAAAAAATACATTCGTCATTAATCCTGTTGAAGGAAAAATAGAATATATGAGCTCTCTGCAAGATACCCTCCAATTTGTAAGAGAAAATAATAAATGGCTGGTTAGAAAGGATATCCCACAGCAAAATGGAAAGCAAAGTCACGACTAAATTTAGGATGAATAATCGGGAAATGTTCTTTCTTCGTTTCATAGGCGGGATTGACAGCTTTCATACCTCCATCAAAACGAAGGATAAAGAAATCTAAATCCAGGCGAAGCCCTAGTCCATAGGCCACGGCTATTTGCTTATAAAACTTGTCAAACTTGAAAACTCCTCCCGGTTGGTTGGCATAACTCCGGATGGTCCAGATATTACCTGCATCAATAAATGCCGCTCCCTGAAATTTCCAGAATAATTTGCTTCGGTATTCAATGCTGGCATCCAGCTTAATATCTCCCGATTGATCGAGCAAATTTCCATTTCCGGCAAAAGAACCCGGTCCCAAATCGCGAACAGCCCATCCGCGAACACTATTGGCTCCACCGGAGAAGTATTGTTTCTCAAACGGAATCGTTTTTGCATTTCCATAAGGTACAGCTATTCCTACACCGGCATGAAACGCAAAAGAGTTACGATGGTCGATTCTGATATTCTTGGCAAAATCAAACTCTCCTTTCAGATATTGAGCATAAGGAATTCCCAAAATAGCGTATTCACCATTACTATTCTTCCGAATATTGGTAGCCTTAGACAGGGCATACATTATATTTCCCGCCGACTCGAAATTAAAACGGATGGAATATGAATTAGATGCAATCGTATTATTGATAATAGACCCTCCCACGCTATTATAATTATAGCTATATCCCATATTTACAATCAATCGATTCTGATAATTATACTGGAAAATATGGTTCTGCCCTTTATTAATATAATCTTCTTTAAACCTGTCAGAAATACGAGGCAAATATAGAAAAGCAATATTAATCAAATCAATACGGTGTTGTATCTTCTGACGTTGCGTCCACTTGTAGCTCCAGTTGGCAGAAGCCATCGTACGTAGGAATTCCGGGCGCAACTGATAATTATATTGCAAACCAAACTCTGTTGTCGCCCTGATTTTCCGTTTAAAATCAGAGGAAATGAAAGGGAACAGGAAATTAGGGAAGTTGATACTCGTTTCCACCCCGTACTCTGTATAGTTATTATTCGAATAACCTGCCTGAAGTCCGGAAATGACTTCATACGCTCCACGGAATTTTATCATAAAAGTTTCCGATCCGCGAAAAAGATTCCTGTTCTGGAAAGAGACGGAAGCTGCCGCTCCCAAGTCACCGGCAGAATTAGTTCCCTCTACCTCGAAAGCTACTGATTTATGCTTGCTCTTAGTCAGCATCACATAGCAATCGAGCATCGTTGAATCTCCTATTTGAGTCTCAATAAAACGGATATTCGTATATTTCAATGCCGATAAACGTCCAAAACTGGAATAGGTCTGCTGCACATCGCGCTCATTATACAGGTCGCCGGAAGCAAACCGAAGGTTATCCGTAAGAACTTTAGGACGCAAATAGAGTTTATCCTTATAGTAAATCGGATATCCCTTATAATGCACCGAATCATTGATGTCCACACTGCTCATTGCCGAGGACTGCAAAACATCATAATCCGTAATAAAATTAATCTTATTGATCCAATATTGCCGATGTGCTCTTGCCGAATCATTCGCATGAGCTTTATACATCTGCAAATGTTGAGTCAGATCTACATTATAAGTATTACGAACGGTGTCGGCAGTATATCCGATATAATCCTTATTAAATTTATAGTAACCATTCCGAAGTAACTTATTCGTGATACGTTGCCTGTCCGCATCCAATACATTCACATCAAAATACATTCCTTCCTTCAGCAAACTTCTGGCAGAATCCTGTTTGAGAAGCGCAGCTATTTTAGGATCATAAATATCATATTTGATAGATTGAACAACGTATGGCTTGCCTGCCGTTACGTCATAATAGACTTTAATCTTTTTCTTTTTTACTTTGGTCGAACGTTTCACTGTTGCCGCCATATATCCCATATTATGCACAGCCTTAGTGATCTCTTCTTCAGAACGTTGTGCTTCGTCCTCGCTATATATTACGGGAGCATCCCCTATTCTTCTCAAGAACTTATTCCCCCATTTGGTCGAATCACGCCCCGACAGATTATATACATAAAGTTGGGTCTTTATCAGACTGAACCACTTGGCATTAGGATTTTGGCGAACATACATGCGCAAGGAAGAAGGCCGTATATTTTTTTGGTCCGTACGAATTTTGACTTCATCCAGCAAATAAGATCCATCCGGCACAAACTTAGTGGTAGTACACGAAGCAAGTGACAAGACAGCAGCAGAAGCAAGCAAACAAAGAAAATTTCTCCTCATACGGTTTTACATCGATAGCATGAAAAATGCGCCTACAAAGATAAATTATATTTTCCGACGGGGAAAATAATTTAAGAAAAAGACGAAGAAAGTAAGGGTAGATTGGAAATATCTTTATAGCTTTGCAAAAGAATATCAAATCTATGGCATCATTAAGTAAAAACAAAATAAAGTATATCCACTCGCTGGAACTGAAGAAAATACGTAAAGAAGAGCGGGTATTTCTGGCTGAAGGTCCTAAATTGGTAGGTGATTTACTCGGACATTTTCCCTGTCGTTTTTTAGCAGCCACTCCCTCCTGGTTTCAGGAGCATCCGGGTATTGACGCAAGTGAACTGGTAGAAGTTTCACAGGAAGATCTTTCACGGGCCAGTTTATTGAAAACCCCTCAACAGGTACTTGCCATTTTCGAACAACCACAATATGCATTGGATACGGAAACAGTTCGCCAATCGCTTTGCCTTGCATTGGATGATGTACAGGATCCCGGAAATCTGGGTACCATTATCCGTTTGGCCGACTGGTTTGGCATCGAGCATATTATCTGCTCGCAGAATACGGTAGATGTATATAACCCTAAGACTATACAAGCCACTATGGGTGGAATTGCCCGGGTGAAAGTGCATTATACTTCCCTCCCCGATTTTATCCGGTCGCTCGGAGATACTCCTGTGTTCGGTACGTTCCTGGATGGAAAAAACATGTATGAACAACCATTGTCGGCCAATGGCTTGATCGTAATGGGAAATGAAGGGAATGGCATAGGGAAAGAGGTAGCCACATTAATCAACCGAAAATTATATATCCCCAATTACCCGGCAGGCCAAGAGACATCCGAGTCTCTGAATGTAGCCATTGCTACCGCAGTAATCTGTGCCGAGTTCCGTCGACAGGCTGCATGGAAGTAAAATCAAAAGGATAAAATAAATAAGGGAATAAAGCTTCCCCCTTCTTTTCTGCTTCCTGCAGATACTCATTAAAACATTGGGAAGATTGATTCGAAACACTGGGAAGATTGATTTGAAACACTGGGATGTTTTTTAAAATCATCCCAGTGTTTTTTATTTCTTCCATCTGACTTTCAGAAAGTAGCACTATCACTCCCGGCATCCATTCAACCGATTCAATCTCTTCGGTCAATGGGAACACACCTCGGACAACTCCTTCGTCAGTGATCTCCACTACCTGCTGCTTCATATATCCGACGGCAGGTATCAGCAAATAATGAGAAGCAAAGCGTTTCATTACAATCAGTTGTTTGAACGTCTTTGTTGTTGCCTGCGTTGATTCATCTGGCGTTCTTTTCTTTGCTCTATCCGTTCCTTTTGGATATGCTGTTCCACCTGAATCTGCTCCGGCTTCTTCTCACGATGAGTTCCCGTACGACGACGGTTCATCTCTTCCGGTGTCAGACGCTGAATGTCATCTTTATTCTTGTCTATGACCTTATGTAAAGAGTCGGCATTTTCTTTAGTAGCTATCTTCTTCAAAGAATCCGCTTTCAATGCTTCTATCTTATTCAAAGAATCGCGTACAGCAAATGCGAGCGTATCCGTACAATGATAACGAGTCATCATGAAGCGGTCGGCCAATACTGCTCCGCCTTTTTCCTGGCTATCCATCGGATAATAAATGAAACCTTTTATTTCTTTCATCGAACCTAATGTGTCTGCAAACAAACGAATTTGTTGCACACCCGGTTCAGTCACCATTTTCCAATGATTGATCGTATCTTTTTCATAAATCACCTGCATAGCCATAGTGACACCTCTTAAAGAGTCGGCAAGCATCGGCTCCAGGAAACGATACCGCACTTCCCATACCAATGTATCCCGGTCTTTGTAGTTAGAGTCGGTCGGCAAAGTAAATACATATTGATTATCCATCATTTCACCGGTCAAACGTACCATACGCTGCCACGGCCAGACATCGATGCTATCACCCTGCTTAGTCATTTTCGGTTTCTTATCACGCTTGGCTATCAGGTCGCCAACAAGTTCCTGTTCGTCTTTCAAGCGTTTTTTCACCTTATCATAAATTTTCGATAAAATCTCTGTGTTACGGGTATACCAAACCATGGATGAGTCAAATGCAGCTTGTGTAGTCCCGTATTTCTTGAAAACGGCGTCGATATATAATGCTTTCTTATAGTTCTCACTATAAGGCAAATTATCTCCCATAGACTTTGCCACATGATAATCATACAGCAAATTCTCCATCTTCGATTCCGAGATTACATCACTGGGTCTTTTCACTTTACACCCGGCTACCGCAAAAACGAACATGCAGATGAGAAACAGATGAAACCGAAATTTATTTTTCATGATCCGTAGCTTCCTTTTTATCTTTATCCAGCGAATGATAAGACTCATTCAAATATTTACTATAAAAGAGTAACAAGGCAATGATACCGCAACTGATAGCGGCATCCGCAAAATTAAAGATCGGACTAAAGAATATAAAATGCTCTCCACCCACAAACGGCATCCATGTAGGCCAGTTTGTATCTATAATCGGAAAGTAAAACATATCCACCACTTTTCCGTAAAACCAGGTAGAATATCCACCACCTTCGGGCATGAAACTGGCAATCTGCGAATGAGTGCTTTCATTGAAAATAACTCCATAGAACACGCTATCTATGATGTTCCCCAAAGCACCGGTCAGAATAAGAGCCACACAGACGATATAACCTGTTTTGAACCCTTTCTTTATGATTTTATAGAGATACCACCCTATCAATGCTACCGCAACAATGCGGAATGTTGTCAGGAATAACTTGCCGAAGATTTCCATACCGAAAGCCATCCCGTTGTTTTCGGTGAAATAGATATAAAACCAATCGGTCACACGTATACTTTCGTGCCAGTACATGTGAGTTTTAATCCAGACCTTGATGATCTGGTCAATAATCAATACGGAAAAGATAACGAGAAGGGCAATTCTCCCCTTCGTGAATAGTTTCTTCATGTGTTTATTATAAGTTAAACATAACGAGCTACAAGTGCCGTGCGTAAACTTTGCGCAGCTACTTGTAGCTCGTTACCTGTAGCCTACTTGCTATCTGTTATTTTTTACCACTGTTCTTTGCTTCAATGCTTAATGTAGCATGAGGAACAGCACGCAGACGTTCTGCCGGAATCAACTTTCCGGTTTCACGGCAAATGCCGTACGTTTTATTCTCAATACGTACCAAAGCAGCTTGTAATCCTTGGATAAACTTCAGCTGACGTTGTGCCAGTCGGGTCGTTTCTTCCTTGGAGAGCGTATTAGCTCCTTCTTCCAATACTTTATACGTAGGAGATGTATCGTCGGTATCATTACCGTCCAGTCCCATCAAACTTTTCTTCAACTGTTCATAGTCACGTTGTGCTAATTCCAGTTTCTCCATAATAATGGCACGGAATTCCTCGAGTTCCGCATCCGAATATCTAGTCTTTTCTGCCATAACTTTACAATTTTAAAAGGTTAATCAATATAGTATTAGTCTTTTATCACGTTCACAAACAATGAGAAGTCGTCAAACTCCAGCATTGTTCCGTCTTTCACTTCATCTACAAGTTCAAGAGATGTGCCTAAAACCTGGTTACAAATATAAGTATTATATTCATTTACCGCATCATCTGTTTGCGTATTTTTCGAGATTGTTATTTTTATTTTGTCTGTAATCTCGAAGCCGCTTGACTTACGTATATTCTGAATACGGTTCACCAGTTCACGGGCAATACCCTCGCGACGCAGTTCTTCGGTAATGGTCACTTCAAGCGCTACTGTCAGTTTGCCTTCATTGGCAACCAACCATCCCGGAATATCTTCACTAAAGATCTCGACATCTGATGCTTCAATAACAGCTTCCGCACCATCCAGGTTCAATGTATACTTTCCGTTTTTCTCCAATTCACCGATGGCTTCCTGTGACATTTCTGCAACAGCAGCAGCTACTGCTTTCATTTGCTTGCCAAATTTCGGGCCTAGCTTTTTAAAGTCACATTTCACTTTTTTCACCAATACACCGGCTGCACCATCAACGAATCTGACTTCTTTTACGTTCACTTCATTCATAATCAGGTTCTTCACAGCTTCGATATGAGCTTTCTGCTCTTCATCTACCACCGGAACCATGATACACTGTAGCGGTTGGCGTACCTTGATATTCACCTTGCGGCGCAATGCCAACACCATAGATGTAACATCCTGTGCCATTTGCATGCGGGCTTCCAATTCCTTGTCTATCATTTCTTCCTGATATTTCGGGAATTCGGCAAGATGGACAGAAACTACATTGTCGCGTCCTGTTGCTGCAATCAAGTCAGTATACAACCGGTCTGCATAGAACGGAGATACAGGAGCCATCAGTTTGGCAACTGTCTCGAGACAAGTGTACAATGTCTGATAAGCAGACAATTTATCCTGTGTAAATTCACCACCCCAGAAACGTTTACGATTCAGGCGAACATACCAGTTGGACAAATTATCATTCACAAAATCAGAAATCAAACGTCCTGCCTTTGTCGGTTCATATTCATTATAGCATGTATCTACCTCCTTTATTAATGTATTCAATACAGACAAGATCCAGCGGTCGATCTCCGGACGTTCTGCCATCGGTACATCCGCTTCTTTATACTCAAATCCGTCTACATTCGCATAAAGCGCAAAGAATGAATACGTATTATATAAGGTACCGAAGAATTTACGGCGAACCTCTTCCACTCCTTCAACGTCAAATTTCAGGTTATCCCACGGAGAAGAATTGGTAATCATGTACCAACGCAACGGGTCGGAACCATACTTTTCAATCGTAGTAAACGGATCGACAGCGTTATTCAAACGCTTAGACATCTTGTTACCGTTCTTATCGAGTACCAAACCGTTAGAGATAACAGCTTTGTAGGACACGCTGTCAAATACCATGGTAGCGATAGCATGCAAGGTAAAGAACCAACCACGAGTCTGGTCTACTCCTTCTGCGATAAAGTCAGCCGGATATACCTGACGGTTATCCAACAGTTCTTTATTTTCGAACGGATAATGGATCTGCGCGTATGGCATAGCACCCGAATCGAACCATACATCAATCAGGTCTGATTCACGCTTCATCGGTTTGCCGTCTTTCGATACCAATATGACGTCGTCTACATAAGGACGGTGAAGATCAATCTTATCATAATTTTCTTCCGAATATTGCCCCGGCACGAAACCTTTATCCTTGTATGGATTGGATTTCATAAATCCGGCAGCTACCGATTTCTCGATTTCATTATAAAGTTCTTCTACAGATTCGATGCATATCTCATCCGTATTATCTTCTGTACGCCAAATAGGTAATGGAGTACCCCAATAACGAGAACGGCTAAGGTTCCAGTCATTCAGATTTTCCAGCCACTTGCCGAAACGGCCGGTTCCGGTAGATTCCGGTTTCCAGTTGATGGTTTTATTCAATTCCATCATTCGCTCCTTGCAAGCGGTAGAACGGATAAACCAGCTATCCAACGGATAATAAAGTACCGGTTTGTCTGTACGCCAGCAGTGCGGATAGTTGTGGACATGCTTTTCTATCTTGAAAGCCTTGTTGTCTGCTTTCATCATCATGGCAATGACAATATCCAACGATTCAGCAGCCTGCGCAGCTTTCTCATCGTATTTGCCATCCACCATAAATTGAGGATCATAAGCATTTTTCACCCATGCACCCTGATATTCTTTGTATTTATCTACATCAACACATTCTTTTACGAAATTCTCATCCAGCTCATTCAACAGATAGAATTTACCAGTTAAATCCACCATCGGACGAGTTTCGCCTTTCTTATTAATCATGAACAATGACGGGATTCCTGCAGCACGTGCCACATTCGCATCGTCTGCACCAAATGTAGGTGCAATGTGAACAATACCTGTACCATCTTCTGTAGTAACATAATCACCCGGTATTACACGGAAAGCCTTATCACTAGGCTTCCAGTTGCCATCTTCGGATACCTCAACCGGTTTCACCCAAGGGATCAACTGCTCATATTCCATACCGACAAGATCCGTGCCTTTGTATTCGGCAATCACTTTAAACGGTACAAGTTTATCTCCGGCTTTGTAGTCCTCCAATTTCAGATCAGCAGCTTTTGCATTGAAATGTACATTCAATAAAGCTTTTGCCAGAACCACTGTTATAGGTTCTCCGGTATAAGCGTTGTAAGACTGTACAGCCACATAGTCAATCTTCGGTCCCACACAAAGAGCCGTATTTGAAGGCAATGTCCATGGAGTAGTTGTCCAGGCGATAAAATAAGGAGTTCCCCATTCCGTCATTTCCGGTTTAGGATTCTTCATTTTAAATTGGGCAACGGCCGTTGTATCTTTTACATCCCGATAACAGCCCGGTTGATTCAACTCATGTGAGCTCAATCCTGTTCCTGCAGCCGGTGAATACGGTTGGATCGTATATCCTTTATACAACAATCCTTTTTTATGCAGTTGCTTCAATAGCCACCATAATGTCTCAATATAGCGATTATCATACGTGATATAAGGATGCTTCATATCCACCCAATATCCCATCCGATGAGTCAGGTCTTCCCACTCCTTGGTATATTTCATCACGTCTTTCCGACAAGCCGCATTGTAGTCGGCAACAGAGATTTTCTTACCAATATCTTCTTTTGTGATACCTAATGCCTTTTCTACACTTAGTTCCACAGGCAGTCCGTGCGTATCCCATCCGGCTTTACGCTTCACCTGATAACCCTTCATCGTTTTGTAGCGACAGAAAATGTCCTTAATGGTACGAGCCATTACATGGTGAATACCCGGCATACCATTAGCCGAGGGAGGTCCTTCGAAAAACACGAACGAAGGACAGCCATCACGTTCTGTCATACTCTTGGCGAAAACCTGGTTCTCGTCCCATTTCTTCAGCACATCTTTGTTCACCTGCGAAAGGTCAAACTGCGAATATTCAGTAAATCTCTTACCCATAGCTGTCTACGATTTTACTATTTACAATTTACAATTTGAGGGGTATCCCCATTTTTAAGGGTGCAAATTTACAAAAACATTTGTTTAGTTGAGCAAAAAGCTAAGACTTTTAATCGGATTCGTGTGAAGTTAACGATTATAAACCGCCTACAGCCTAAACAAAACAGGTATCTCCTTGTTTTAGTGGGAAACCTAAAAGCACTTAACTTATGAATTACGGTATTAGCATTTTATTCAGGGCAATCCCTTTGGCGATGGCTGTTTTTTGCTTCGGATACGGAGCGTTCATTTATAATTATGGAGATGACGGGAGTCGTGTTGTGGCCGGTCCTGTTGTGTTTTCACTTGGTATGATATGCATTGCGCTGTTTTGCACGGCTGCCACTATCATCCGGCAAATCATACATACTTATAATAAATCGGCCAAATACGTTTTGCCGGTTATAGGCTATTTGGCAGCCATCATTACAATCATTGGAGGTATCTGCATTTTCAGTAATGCCACTTCCACCTCTGCATTTGTTGCTGGACACGTTATCACCGGTGTTGGATTTATAACCACTTGTGTAGCTACCGCCGCCACCTCTTCTACCCGATTCTCTTTAATTCCGGGAAATTCAAAAGCGACAAGTAATGAGGTTCCAGAAGGAGCTTTTTCCCTTAATCAGAGACGGGCATTGGTCATTGTTGCCATCACCGTTTCTCTCATCGCATGGATATGGGCATTTGTATTATTAGGGAACAGTCATTCTCATCCGGCTTATTTTGTCGCGGGGCACGTAATGGTCGGTCTGGCATGTATTTGTACCAGTTTGATTGCGTTGGTAGCTACCATAGCACGTCAGATACGTAATGATTATTCAGAAAAAGAACGGGATAAATGGCCAAAACTAGTTTTATTAATGGGATCTATCTCTTTTGTATGGGGATTATTCGTGATTTTGGCAGATTCCGGAAGCGCAAACGGTACCACCGGATATATTATGCTCGGGTTGGGGCTGGTATGTTACAGCATTTCCAGCAAAGTAATCTTGCTGGCCAAAATATGGAGACAAGAATTCAAATTAGCCAACCGTATTCCTATGATTCCGGTATTAACGGCATTGGCTTGTCTGTTCCTGGCGGCTTTTGTATTCGAGCTTGCTACTACACATGCTGATTATTTTATTCCGGCACGTGTTTTGGTAGGTCTCGGAGCTATTTGCTTTACGCTATTTTCTATCGTTAGTATATTGGAGAGTGGCACGTCTTCCAAATAGAAAAGTATTCTATCAAAAGGGCGTCACTATATGCCCCGGATAGTGACGCTATCCAAGGCATATAGTGACGCTATCCGGACAGCATAGCGTCACTCTTTTTATTTCTTGTATCTCACCTCATACAGGTCATTCCTGCGGTCTTTCAAGTTGCGTACACTACCATAAGTATGCAGCTCGTTCAGCAAATCCAGATCAACATCCGATACCAAAATCATTTCGGTGTTAGGAGTTGCCTCCGCCCTCTTTCCGTCCGTTGGAAAAGCAAAGTCGCATGGAGTAAATACCCCCGATTGTGCATATTGAATATCCATATTGTGCACACGGGGAAGATTTCCGACACTTCCGGCAATGACCACAAAACATTCATTCTCGATGGCACGTGCCTGCGCACAAACACGAACACGAGAATAGGCATTCTGGGTATCTGTCAGGAAAGGAACAAATAATATCTGCATTCCCTGATCTGCCATCAGGCGGGAAAGTTCGGGGAACTCGACATCATAGCAAATCAAAACTCCAATCTTTGCACAGTCCGTGTCAAAAGTATTCAGAAGTTTGCCACCATTAAGTCCCCAGCTTTTTATTTCATCGGGAGTGACGTGTAATTTCTCGTACATTTCGTAGGTTCCATCCCGTCGGCAAAGGAAACCTACATTATAAAGCAATCCGTCCTCTTTTACGTATGGCATACTCCCGGTTATAATGTTAATATTATAGCTAATAGCCAGATTCATAAACCGTTCCCGAATTTCATCCGTATATTTTGCCAATCCGCGAATAGCTTGCGATTCCCCCTTATCATTATACTTCGACATCAAAGGAGCATTGAAATATTCCGGGAAAAGAACAAAATCACTTTTATAATCGGATACTGCGTCCACAAAGAATTCTACTTGTTCGAACAGGTCATCCAACGTTTTATAACTACGCATCTGCCATTGAACTAAGCCTACACGAACCGTAGTTTTGGGACTGATATATTCCTGTGTAGGTGGCTGATAATAGATATTATCCCACTGGAGCAAACAAGCATAATGTTTTGATTCTTCATCATTTGGCAGATAATTAGTCATTACCTTACGAACGTGAAAATCATTCGACAACTGGAAAGTAAGTACCGGATCATAAATCTCGCGTTGACGTACCCGTTCGATATATTCTTTCGGACGCATTTTGTCAGCATATTTATGATAATTCGGGATACGTCCGCCAAACATGATCGCTTTCAGATTCAATGTTTCGCAAAGCTCCTTACGATATTCATACATACGACGTGCGAGACGCAAACCACGATATCCCGGGTGGATGAATACTTCAATGCCATACAGGATATTTCCTTTGGAGCTATGTGTATTGAATGTTTCCTTACCCGTAACCTGTGCATACGTATGGTCGTTCTTTACTTTATCATAATCAACAATAATAGAAAGAGCACAACCAACTATTTTATCGTCAACGACTGTGACTATCTGACCCTCCGGAAAGATTTTAATCAACTTCTGAATCTGCTCACGAGTCCAAAACACATCGCTACCGTCAGAATAAACGCGGGTAAACGATTGGGATAACTGTACATAATCTTCTATTTGCAGATTACGTATCTGCACTTTATTAATTTTTATCGGATGCTGTTCCATAACAATACGTGTTTTTATATAAAGACTATGCAAAGGTACTGTTTATCTTTATACATTGTCATTGCAAAATTAAAAATGCATTATACTTAATTTTAATACATGCTTCAGAAATGGCTACAGTGCTTTAACATCACATAATTTTCATACAGATTCTTGTGCCGTTTAATTTGCGACTTCCGAAAATTATCGTACATTTGCAACGCATAACATTTTATACCCACAGAAGCAGTGAACCTGCTTCAACTCCAGTAGCAGGCATTTTTATGCCTGTTGCTGTCGTAGATACGCGGTTTCGTACCCCCGTGGGGAACGTTAATGCGTCCCCAGCTTCTGTGGAGTGTTATGCAACGGGAAAGGCGGAACCGTTTTTTTATTCCCGCCTATCTTAAAACCGTTGTATCATGCATGAAGAACAAAACAATGCACCTGTAAAAACCGTTCAAAGCAATCGGCAGGAAGCTAATTTTCCTAATCTGGAAGAAAAAGAAAACCTAAAACAGTTTTATTTAACCCAATCACGACGACTATGCCCTACTGTATCAGTCAATCGTTCGGAATTACAACGTTTGGGAGCGTTACACCACAAAATCAAACATTTTATTAAAGCGTTAACCAACCTCGACCGTTCATGGGAAAATGGGATGCCGGAGATGCAAAAGGCTTGCCTGCATTTCTTTACTTTACAAAACTCACCTCGCACAGAGTGTCAAAAGATTTTTGAAGAATGGGCGAAATGGTCGAACTTCCTGATATCAGCTTCTTGCTATCGTGGTTTTGTCAGTCAGATGTTGCAGGATTATCAACGTCAATTACGTGACTTGGAAAAGCTCTTGGGCGGCAAACCTTCCGAAACTTTGGAGAATGTATCTGACCGTTAAGTCATACAGATAGATATTGCATCGAACTGACGCTAAAAGTAGTTCGTTTCTTGACGGTTTTAATTCTTTTCCGTGCAGAAATGAGCTAAATGATAATTTTGCGGAGTGCCCTGAAAGGGCTTAATTATATAGCGTAGGGCAACGCCCTACGTAAAAACGACAATCTGAATTTGCGCCCTGAAAGGGCATAATTGTATACAGTTCCGCCCTTTCAGGGCTTGTGGCTGGTGTGTCTTTTTCGTAGGGCGTTGCCCTACGCTATATAATTAAGCCCTTTCAGGGCATCCCAATAAATATATAATTGTAAGGCTTTCAGCCTAATCGATAAATTCTCATTTAACCGCTAAATTCCCATTTAACCGATAAATTCCCATTTAATTAAGAACCGTGCAGAAATGAATGAAATTTTTTCCTACTATAAAGTTGAAAAACATAAAAACATCTGCCACCTGCAACGAAAAGCGTGTAACACACTAATTAATAAATAGTTGGAACGTTGCAGATACCTGTGGCAGATAGGTTGCAGATAAAGTATCTGCAACACGTTATATAATCAAAGAAAAAGCCTTGATTCCTTTGTGCAAAGCTATGGGATAATTGGGGTGACTCTATGGAGAAATGGTGGTGTCTCTACGGGGAAACGACAGTATCCTTGCGTAGAAACTGTAGTGTCCCGCCTTAGAAACTCTCGTTTCCTACCGTGGAAACTGTAATTTCTAATGCCGGAAACGACAGTTCCCCGCCTGGAAACGGGAAGTTAATATATACAATAAACTTTTGTCCTCCTGGAGAATTGGCTTATGTAAGGTTTATACTGTGTGGCAGATACTTTGATCTGCAACCTATCTGCAACAGTATCTGCAACGCTCCAACTACTTATCAGCTAGTGCATTACACACGTTTGGTTGCAGGTGGCAGATGTTTTCATGTTTTTTCAACTTTATGGTAGTTCCCCAAAGCTTCAAATAAAAACGATTATGACACCATACCATTTGGTACGATGTCATAATCTTAATAGAACCATGCCAAGAAACCGAAGTCATAATGGCATGATGAAGTTACACTAACCTAATTTATTTATTTTTCTTCCAAAGTTTGCTCATATCTTCCAGTGTCTTACCTTTCGTTTCAGGCACCCAACGCCAAACGAAGATAGCAGCAGCCACACAGATTATGCCATATAAACTATATGCAAACATCGGGCTGAAGTCGTACAGTGCCGGGAAAGTAGAAGATACAATGTAATTGAATATCCATTGGAAAGCCACAGCGATTGCCACTGCTTTACCACGAATAGTGTTCGGGAATATTTCCGAGATCAACACCCAGCAAATCGGTCCCCAAGACATCATAAAGAATGCTGCATACACAATCACTGAAAGTACCGGTAGAATACCCTTTATTGCCATGCTATCACACATTGCTACTGCAAAGGCTCCTACAGCCATACCGATAGAACCGATTATCAATAGTGGTTTACGTCCGAAGCGGTCTACAGTGAAGATTGCAACCAATGTAAAGACAATGTTTACAATACCCATAATAACTGTCTGCATCATGCCACCCCCTTCTGCACCTGCATTTTCGAAAATACGAGGAGCATAATAAAGTACCGCATTAATACCGATAGCCTGTTGGAATACAGAAAGCAAAATACCGATTACAATTACTGCCACTCCATAAGTAAAGATTTTCTCTGTCTTTTCATGAGCAGTAGCTTTAATATCATTAAGAATTTCCTGTGCTTTTGTCTTACCATTGATCTTTTCAAGGATCGAATAAGCCTTTTCATCCTGCTGTATCAATACAAGATAACGAGGAGTCTTGGGAACAAAGAACAATAACAAACCGAAGAAAGCGGCAGGGAAAGCTTCCGAACCGAACATGTAACGCCATCCTTCATAAACGGTCCACATATCAGATTCAGCACTAACAGACAGTACACCGGCTGCATCTTTCAAAATAATAGGATTTTGATGATCGCCCATAATCAGGAAATTCACGAAGTATACTACCAACATACCGAAGATGATAGCAAACTGGTTACACGATACAAGCGTTCCACGAATATTAGAAGGAGCAATTTCAGCAATATACATCGGACAGACTGCAGAAGCCAGTCCAACACCGATACCGCCCAAAACACGATACAAATTAAAAGCAATCAGCAAATCCATGTTCGGCTTTCCATATTCGAAAAACAAGACTTCCGGATAATAGGAACCTAATGCTGAAAGGAAAAAGAGTACGGCAGCAAGCCTTAGAGAATTACGACGTCCCAAACGGGAAGCAAATATCCCGGAGATCGCACCACCCAGTACACAGCCAATTAATGCACTGGAAGATGTGATTCCATGCATTACTTTATTGTATTGAAAATCAGAGGCCGAAAGGAAAAAAGCCTCCAAGCCTTTCTCTGCACCGGAAATAACCGCTGTATCGTATCCGAAAAGCAGTCCTCCCAAAATGGCGACAGAGGTTATCGAATATAGGTAGAGTTTACTACCCTCGTTCGTTGTATTAATCATGGTTATAAGTAGATAAAGTAGTGTTGTAGTAGTTGGATTTATATCACCACAGATTTCACAGATTAACACAGATAAAATTCAAAATAAGAGAGAAGAAAATCAATCTGTGACAATCCGTGTAATCTGTGGTGGGGTTAATTAGCAATACATATTCAGAATTGCTTCATAAAGTTCTTGTTTACCGCTAGTCTGTTTCGGTTCACCGTTTGCTTTTGCATAAGCAACTACATCTTCCAAAGTCAACTTGCCATCTTCAAACTCCTTACCTTTACCGCCATCAAATGAAGCGTAACGGTCAGCCAGCATTTTCTTATAGGGAGATTCGTTCAGCAGAGCAGCTGCGCTTTCCAATGCACGAGCCATAGCGTCCATACCTGCGATGTGAGCGATGAAGATATCTTCCAGGTCAGTAGAGTTACGACGAGTTTTAGCGTCGAAGTTTGTTCCACCGTTACCCAAACCGCCGTTGCGGATAATTTGCATCATAGCTTGTGTCAGTTCGTAGTTGTCAATCGGGAATTGGTCTGTATCCCAACCATTCTGATAATCACCACGGTTAGCGTCAATAGAACCCAACATGCCGTTGTCTACTGCTACTGCCAATTCGTGTTCGAAAGTGTGACCAGCCAAAGTTGCGTGGTTTACTTCAATGTTCACTTTGAAATCTTTATCCAAGCCATGAGCTTTCAGGAATCCGATTACTGTTTCTGTATCTACATCATACTGATGTTTTGTCGGTTCCATCGGTTTCGGTTCAATCAGGAAAGTACCTTTGAAACCACGGGCACGAGCATAATCACGAGCGATGGTCAGCATTTTTGCCAGGTGTTCTTTTTCACGTTTCTGATCTGTATTCAGAAGAGACATATAGCCTTCACGGCCACCCCAGAATACATAGTTCTGACCACCCAGTTCGATCGTTGCATCGATTGCATTCTTGATCTGAACAGCAGCACGAGCTACTACGTCAAAATCAGGGTTAGTAGCAGCACCGTTCATATAACGTGCATGGCCAAATACGTTGGCAGTACCCCACAACAGTTTGATGCCTGTTTCAGCTTGTTTCTGTTTTGCGTATGCTACGATTGCTTTCAAGTTAGCTTCGTATTCTTCGATGCTTGCACCTTCAGAAACCAAGTCTACATCGTGGAAACAGTAGTATTCGATACCCATTTTCTGCATGAATTCGAAACCTGCATCCATTTTATCTTTTGCAGCTTGTATAGCGTCAGCATTACTATTCCAAGGGAATTGTTTTGTTCCGCCACCGAATTGGTCGCCACCTTCAGCACACAAAGTATGCCACCATGCCATAGCGAATCTCAACCAATCTTTCATCTTCTTGCCGTTGATAACCTTTTCAGCATCGTAGTAACGGAATGCCATCGGATTCTTACTATCTTTACCTTCGAACTTAATCTTTTCAATTCCCGGGAAAAATTCTTTTGTTGCCATAATTCTTTTATTTTTAAAATGGTTATTATTTAAATTGTTAATTATTTATCTGAAGACAGAACCGGAGCCGGTATGTTACCGGTCATCGACTTTTCAAGACGGTATTTCCATTTTGCATACGCGTCAGCATATTCTTGGCGTTTTGCCACATTAGGCTCAATCACATCCAGTTTGTCAAGCGTAGCAAATGCCTCATTGTTATCCTTGTAGATACCTGCACCGATGCCCGCACCTTTCGCAGCACCTACGGAACCATCCGTATCGTAAAGCTCGATAGTAGCTCCTGTGACTCCCGCCAAAGTATCGCGGAAGATAGAACTCAAGAACATATTAGCGTGTCCGGCATGGATCATCTTCACAGGAATTCCCATTTGCTCCATGATATCAATGCCATATTTAAAAGAGAATACAATACCTTCTTGAGCGGCACGAATAATATGGTGTTTGCCATGTGCATTGAAGTCCAGTCCACGGATGCTGCAACCGATTTCTTTATTATTCAGCATACGTTCGGCACCGTTACCAAAGGGCAGAATACTGATTCCCGCACTGCCGATAGGAGCTTTGGAAGCCAATACATTCATTTCATTATAAGATATTCCTTCGGGAGCAATGTTGCGTTTCACCCATGAATTGAGAATACCTGTTCCGTTGATGCAAAGCAATACTCCCAAACGTGTCTGATCTATGGTATGATTGACATGCGCAAAGGTATTGACGCGTGACTGCGGATCATAGTTCACTTCACCGTTCACGCCATAAACCACTCCCGATGTTCCTGCCGTAGAAGCAATCTCTCCCGGATTAAACACATTCAAAGAAAGGGCATTGTTAGGCTGGTCGCCTGCACGATAGGTAATCGGTGTCCCTTCTTTCAGTCCAAGCTCTTTGGCAGCTATTGCATTTACACGTCCCTGCTCTGCAAAGGTCGGTTTAATATCTGCAATCAAAGAAGAATCAAACCCGTAATAATCCATTAAGAAATCAGCCACCCGGTTGTTCTTGAAATCCCAGAACATACCTTCCGAAAGCCCGGAAACAGTTGTACAGATTTCTCCACTCAACTTCATGGCAATATAATCGCCCGGCAGCATTATCTTATCAATCTGCTCATAGATGGCCGGTTCGTTTTCTTTAATCCACGCCAACTTGGAAGCAGTAAAATTCCCCGGTGAGTTCAACAAATGAGAAAGACATCTCTCCTCCCCGATTGTCTCAAACGCTTTCTGACCGTATGGCACCGCACGAGAGTCACACCAGATGATAGCAGGACGCAATACATGCTGATTCTTATCAACACAAACCAATCCGTGCATCTGATAAGAGATACCGATGGCTTTAATTTCAGCGGCACTCACTCCGGATTCGGTCATAATAGCCTGCGTGGACAACTTTAAGTTTTCCCACCAACTTTCAGGATCTTGTTCCGCCCATCCGGGATTCACTGCAATAATATTCGCTTCTGTTTTCGGAAAAAATGCCGAGGATACACATTTACCAGTCTCCGCATTTACCAAACTCGCTTTTACAGACGAGCTACCTATGTCATAACCTAATAGAAACATAATTTTATTTACGATTAAACGATTTACTATTTACGATTTACGCTCAATGTCCGACAATTAATGCTTTAACATCCAACGCCTAATACTTAATACTTGATACTTGAACAGGGTCTACCTTCTTACCTTATTATATACCTTCTTATCAAATTTATAATAACGGGCAGCACGGTGAGCCACTCCTTGTTGTTTTTCTTCCAAAGGAACTACATATTCCATCATTGCTATTTTTTTATGGAAGTTACGCACGTCCACGGCTTTGTCGTATACTAATTCAAAAAGAGTCCTTAATTGTGCGGCTGTAAATTTACGCGGAAGCAGTTCGAACAACATGGAAGGATTAAATTCTACGAACTGACGAATATAAGTCATTGCCTCCTTTATAATCAGATTATGGTCGAAAGCCAGTGTTTTCACGTCTTTCAAAGCGACCCAGCAAGCCTGGTGATCGTCCAGATTCTTATCCAATGTACGGTCTATCTTCACCATCGACAAATATGCAATGGTAACAATACGCTCCACTTTTGACTGCATAGCTCTTTCCAACCAACGTACATCTTTCGGATTACTCGTTCTGTTTTTAGAACCAAATGCTTTAAACTGCATCAGATTCACATTTTTAAGTCCTGTCAGTTCATACAAAACTCGTTGTGCAGCTTCATCCAGGGCTTCATCCATATAGATAAGACTTCCGGGAAGTTTCATATCATGATATACTTCTCCATTATCCTCACCTGCACGTTTTACAAGCAACACTTTCAGTTGTTCTCCGTCAAAACCAATCACTACACAGTCTACTGATATATGATTGTTTGCTAAAGGTGTATTTTTCTGTAAATTTTGCATATCTATTTCTTTAAGACGATGCAAATATAGAGGCTACAAACCATCAAAACAAAATAAGAACTATGCTATAAAACATTGTTTTTCATATAAATACATATCATACATTCTACAATATGAATAGTTAGTGTTATCTTACGAATTACAATATGTATTTTAGTATTTCCACGGGTGAGTAATTGTATAAAGTACAAAAACTAGATGGACGCTTTATTATCAGTACTTTTCATATCTTTTCCAACAGATGCCAGTAAAGGTACTTATTGTATTTTAAACGATATGTCATTTTGTACCTTATCGTTTTTTATCCTATCTTTGTCGGGTAAATATTAAAAAATCTAAAATGGAACGTCATCCAGTCATTTTATCCATTGCCGGCTCCGATTGTTCGGGAGGCGCAGGTATTCAGGCAGACATAAAAACAATCTCGGCTTTAGGAGGCTATGCAGCATCGGCTATTACTGCCATCACCGTACAAAACACACTGGGGGTACGTGCCGTACAGTCCATTTCTCCGGATATGGTTCGTGGGCAAATAGAAGCCGTGATGGACGACCTGCAACCGGTTGCCATCAAAATAGGAATGATAAATGACATTCAGATCGTTCGTGTAATTTCCGACTGTCTACAAAAATATTCGCCTGCATACGTCGTTTACGATCCGGTAATGGTGTCTACCAGCGGAAGGAAACTTATGACAGATGAAGCGATAGAAGAAATCAAAAAAGAACTTTTACCGCTTGTCACACTAATCACCCCTAATATTGACGAAGCAAAAGTACTTACAGGTAAAAGTATTCACAACATTCAGGATATGCAGACCGCTGCCAAAATGCTGACGGATGATTATCAGACTAATGTCTTACTAAAAGGCGGACATCTGGAAGGAGACAATATGTGCGACCTTTTGCATACGTCCGAATTTATCTACCATATATATGAGGAGAAAAAAATAGAAAGCCATAATCTGCATGGAACGGGATGCACCCTCTCTTCCGCTATTGCCACCTATCTAGCCAAAGGCTACCCCATGCGAGAATCCATCCAGCATGCGAAAACATATATCACTCAAGCCATTATCGCAGGAAAAGAATTGAATATCGGCCATGGCAACGGCCCTTTATGGCATTTTCCGGACACCGTTGCACAAATGTGTACTTTTTGTGCGGTTGTATCATAAAAATACGTAACTTTGCACCCGCAATTAAAAATCAATTAAATAATAAAAATATGAAAGCATTTGTATTTCCCGGTCAAGGCGCTCAATTTGTAGGAATGGGTAAAGACCTGTATGAAAACTCAGCTTTAGCAAAAGAATTGTTTGAAAAAGCAAATGATATCCTCGGATATCGCATTACAGATATCATGTTCGACGGCACAGACGAAGATCTTCGTCAGACAAAGGTTACTCAACCTGCCGTTTTCCTTCACTCTGTTATTTCTGCTCTTTGCATGGGCGACGACTTCAAACCGGAAATGACTGCCGGCCACTCACTTGGTGAGTTCTCTGCATTGGTTGCTGCCGGTGCATTGAGTTTTGAAGATGGATTGAAGCTTGTGTATGCACGTGCAATGGCTATGCAGAAAGCTTGCGAAGCTACTCCTTCCACCATGGCTGCTATTATCGCATTGCCGGATGAAAAAGTAGAAGAAATCTGTGCAGCAGTAAATGCAGAAGGTGAAGTTTGCGTACCGGCCAACTACAACTGTCCGGGACAAATCGTTATCTCCGGCTCTGTACCGGGTATCGAAAAGGCTTGCGAACTGATGAAAGCTGCCGGAGCCAAACGTGCTCTTCCGCTGAAAGTGGGTGGTGCTTTCCATTCTCCATTGATGGATCCTGCTAAAATAGAACTGGAAGCTGCTATCAAAGCTACCGAAATACATACTCCTAAATGTCTGGTATATCAGAATGTGGATGCACTTCCTCACACTGACCCTGCAGAAATCAAAAAGAATCTGGTTGCCCAATTGACTGCTTCCGTACGTTGGACACAATCAGTAAAGAATATGGTTGCTGACGGTGCTACTGATTTTACAGAATGTGGCCCGGGTGCCGTACTTCAAGGATTGATTAAAAAGATTGACGGTACTGTCAATGCTCACGGTATTGCATAAATATCCGTAAGCAGACTTTATCTTTAAGTGATATAGAGCGTGTTGGTAATAGTTGCCAACACGCTTTTTTTTATATGAAAACCATAAATGGAATACAAACGAACATGTTGTAAAACACCCTGATACTTTTCTTTTCCGGCAAACTTTCCGAATCTTTCTTTTGTTTTTATTATAGGAATCATTTACTCAAATTTATGAGCCATGAAAATACATGAATATCAAGCGAAAGAGATTTTCTCCAAGTACGGAATACCTGTCGAGAGGCACACTTTATGCCGTACTGCCGCAGGCGTCCTGGCTGCATACCGGAGGATGGGAACAGAAAGAGTGGTTATAAAAGCACAAGTATTAACCGGAGGCCGGGGAAAAGCCGGAGGAGTGAAACTGGTAAACAATACGGAAGATGCTTATCAGGAAGCCAAGAACATTCTCGGAATGAGCATTAAAGGTCTTCCTGTCAATCAAGTTCTGGTCAGCGAAGCGGTTGATATTGCTGCAGAATATTACGTCAGTTATACCATCGACCGGAATACACGTTCTGTCGTTCTGATGATGAGTGCATCCGGTGGTATGGATATTGAAGAGGTAGCCCGTCAGACACCGGAGAAAATCATCCGATATTCAATCAATCCATTCATTGGCCTTCCCGACTATCTGGCAAGGCGTTTTGCTTTCACTCTCTTCCCCCAAATGGAACAGGCAGGAAAAATGGCTGCCATCCTTCAGGAACTTTATAAAATCTTTGTGGAGAATGACGCATCGTTAGTGGAAGTAAATCCGCTGGCACTTACAAAGAAAGGTACATTAATGGCTATTGACGCAAAGATTGTTTTTGATGACAATGCGCTCTATCGGCATCCGGAGATTCATGCTTTGTTTGATCCGACGGAAGAAGAAAAAGTAGAAGCAGATGCCAAAGATAAAGGATTCAGTTATGTTCACATGGACGGCAATATCGGTTGTATGGTAAATGGCGCCGGACTTGCCATGGCTACTATGGACATGATTAAACTTTACGGCGGTCAGCCTGCTAATTTTCTCGACATCGGTGGCAGCTCCAATCCTGTCAAGGTTATTGAAGCTATGAAACTCTTATTGCAGGATGAGAAAGTAAAAGTGGTCCTGATTAATATTTTCGGTGGGATCACTCGTTGCGATGATGTAGCAATGGGACTTCTTCAGGCATTCGAGCAGATAAACAGCAATGTCCCGGTCATCGTCCGGCTTACAGGCACCAATGAACATATCGGACGGGAACTGTTACGGAATTACAGCCGTTTCCAAATAGCCACAACGATGAAAGAGGCTGCTCTTATGGCTCTGAAAGCATAATACGTACCAAATCACTAAAAAATAAAGCAATTATGAGCATACTAATAGATAAATCCACCCGTTTGATTGTGCAGGGAATCACTGGCAGAGATGGGCTTTTCCATGCCAAGAAGATGAAAGAATATGGAACCAATGTGGTCGGGGGTACTTCTCCGGGTAAAGGAGGAACAGATGTGGACGGAATCCCCGTATTCAACACCATGTATGATGCTGTCGAGCAGACAAAGGCTAATACCTCCATCATTTTCGTTCCGGCACGTTTTGCGGCAGATGCTATCATGGAGGCAGCGGACGCAGGCATCCGTATCATAGTCTGCATTGCAGAAGGAATTCCCACACTGGACGTGATTAAGGC
Organism: Bacteroides sp. AM16-13; assembly: GCF_003602705.1. NCBI lineage: Bacteria > Pseudomonadati > Bacteroidota > Bacteroidia > Bacteroidales > Bacteroidaceae > Bacteroides > Bacteroides sp. AM16-13. The sequence goes on along the minus strand of NZ_QTLK01000015.1, from coordinate 78,423 downwards.
GCATCGGTTTGCCGAACAAAAAGGCGCCATGTTGATCGGGCCTAACTGTCCGGGACTTATCTCTCCGGGAAAAAGCATGGTTGGCATCTTACCGGGACAAGTCTTTTTAGAAGGAAATGTAGGTGTCATCAGCCGTAGCGGAACACTTACTTACGAGATTGTGTATCACTTAACAGCTAATGGAATGGGACAATCTACCGCTATCGGCATCGGGGGCGATCCTGTTGTAGGGCTTCACTTCCGCCAACTGTTGGAAATGTTTCAGAATGATCCGGAAACAGAAGCAATCGTCCTGATTGGAGAGATTGGAGGAAATGCGGAAGAACAAGCAGCTGAATATATCCGTAATAATGTAACTAAACCTGTGGTTGCATTTATTGCCGGCCAATCAGCTCCTCCGGGAAAACAAATGGGCCATGCAGGCGCTATTATTTCGGGAAGTTCCGGTTCGGCAAAAGAGAAAATTGAATCTTTGGAAGCTGCTGGTATCCGGGTGGCACAAGAGCCTTCGGATATACCCAAACTATTGAAAAAGTAACCTCCAAAAGAGAAATAAAAAACAGAAATAGTAATATTACAGATGCAGATTCACTCAAAATAAGTAATTTCATACTTATCATTTTAAGTGAATCTGCATTTATTTTACATACCTTTCTTTATACCTAATTTTATAAGAAGAGCATTCATCGGATAAGCGCAGAAGAAGCCGAAAAGCATAGCCAACTGCATCATAAACCAGAATATCCATGTATCTTTGGGCAATGGCTCATTGATGAACAGCACAAAATAAACAATTGCCATCCAACCGTACATTCCTACCTGCCAGGATAAAAGAGAAAAGAAATCTGCTTTGAAAGCGCGAGTCAGCGCATTCCCCACAGAGATTTTTTCCATTTCCCGAATCGCATAAAACTGAAAATAAACGCCAATAATCAAAGCTAATACAAAATCGAGTACCCAATTCCCAACAAGTTGACTGCCTGCAACAGTTACAGGAACATAATTCGTAAACCACTCTCCTATGATATCTGCCAATGTGCAGCCTGCGCCACAATGAAGAGCCGACAAAGCTACCGATTGCCAATAAGGACGCCTCATCTCTCCCATTGACATATCCATATCCATCCCCTTCATATCAGGCATATTCATATCTTTCATGTCAGACATGCCCATCCCTTTCATCCCGTCATCCTCCATCTTCATCGGACTGCTCCGTCCGAACTTATTATACGCCCATAAAGCTAAATAACTTCCCCACAATGCAGATAATATCCAAACTGCATTCATTATTTTCATTGATTGCGGACGATGTGTCAGGTCTATGGCAATATGTACTGCTATTCCGATACCTGAACAGACTAAGAATACGGCTATTAAATTGAGCATGATTGTATGTTTTAAAAGATTCAGACTACAAAACATACTTTATTTGCGAATAGTTCAGCCCACTACTTTTTAATTTTGCCTGTCGAACTATTCCACACACGAGTTGTTATCATTTCATAATCAAAACAATAAAAATATGAGCAGACGTAAACAATTAGAGCATGAAGTATCTGTTGCTCAAGAAAGAATAAAGAAAGCTGCAAAAGATACACCGAAGAATATCCTGAAATTATGGGAACAAGAGCTGGTAGACCTAGAATTGGAACTCAACAATATGGTGGATGATGAAGAAGATAATAATGAGGATTAACAGAAGAAGGGCGCGCTAGTTTCCTAGTGCGCCCTTCTCTATTACTGTCTATTTATTCAGTATTAGTTCTTTGGCAATGCTTCTTTCACTACCATTGAACGACCTACATATTCTGCACCGTTCAATTGTTTGATAGCGTTGTTAGCTTCTGTATCATCCGGCATTTCGATAAACGCAAAGCCTTTTGATCTTCTAGTTTCACGATCTGTGATTAACTTTACTGAAGCAACTGTTCCATACTCTTCCATTACATTTCTCAAATCCGATTCCTTAACATTATAGCTAAGATTTCCAATGTACAAATTCATAAAATACAAATATAAAAAATTAATAATTCAATAAGAAAGTTTTAGGAAGATCTTAATTAGAAATGGATATGCTCAAATAAATGAGAAGATACACGTAAAAAAATCAAATCGTAATAAACCTCTTTATTGTTGTTGGTACAAAGGAAAGCATTATTTGGAGATAATGCACTATACTCCCTCCTTTTTCTTTTCTCAAAACATCTTTTTTATGAAAATAGGCCAATACTTAACGTTTAAACTCTATTATATCAAACTATCTGCCACCAATTATCTGATTAGCCTTCTATAGTTTCTTTGTTATAAGCTCTTTGAAAAACAAATACTTATAGTTAAATTCTGCATCAGAAAATTAAAGGCTACCTTCTTTGAAACAGAAGATAGCCTTTATTATATACCAATTTACGTTTGCAGATTATCCACAATGGAAATACTTATGTACGAGATCTAACATCTCCATCGGCTTTCCTTCCAAATCCGCACGCAACGTTTTATCTTCGTAACTGCGAAGTCTGCGGATGATACCATCAATCATTGCCGGACTAAAGACATTATATTGTTCAAAGATTGCCCGTTGTTGCTGCAGGCAATCAGCAGAAGCCTCACAGCTATCTGGCAGTTGTGCCAGTGAATTTAGTTTATCTTCATTCTCTTTCTGATGGATATTCACATTCACATACGTCTTTTGAGCGATATCCAGCGCATTTTCAATTTCAAAGCCATGACGGCAGGCAACAGCCAAACCGGCCAACAGTTGATATAAATCCGCCGAACCATCCGGAGAACGCATTTCTACAGTCTGCTTCTGGCTGGTGTCAAAATGGCTTTCGGCTTCCAACGGATTAGCTAATGTACACATATCTGTTTTTGCAGCCCATCCCAATGGCACACGTACTAATACGGAACGGTTACGATCTCCCCAGCAAACATTGGTAGGTGCCTCCTGATGAGGAACAAGACGGAAATAAGAAGTAGGATTGGTATTTCCAAAGGCAGTGATTGAAGGAGCAAGCACCATCATTCCGGCAATTGCTTTACGCGCTGTTTCCGACAAAACGCCGTCTTTCAACATTTGGTTCTTGCCGTCTTTCATGATACGCATGTGTACGTGCAAGCCCGATCCTGCTTTACCAGCTGTTATTTTAGGAGCAAAGGTCACATTATATCCATATCTGTATCCCAGATTACGAATCACCCATTTGGCAATCATCAACTGATCTGCCGCCTGCGATACGGGAACCGGCAAGAACTCAATCTCATTCTGCTCATAAATATAGCCATCCAGCGTAAAATTACCCACTTCGGAGTGTCCATACTTTATTTGCCCGCCTGTCTGTGCGATATAAGACATACATTGAGTGCGGAACTCATTAAATTTAGCGTATGGACCCGATTCGTGATAACCACGTTGGTCGGTTGCCTGAAACATACCTGTATCCGGGGCTATTACATAATATTCCAATTCGCCCATTGCCTGAAATTCCATTCCGGTAACTTCTGTAAAAGTTTTGCTTGCTTTGTAAAGGGTGTGTTCTGGTGCACTTTCGAGGGGTTCGCCGTCTTTATTGAAGAAAGAGCAAAGCATGGACAGCGTCGGAATCTCGGCAAACGGATCAACGAATGCAGTGCAGAAACGGGGAATCACATAAAGGTCACTACTACCTGCTTCTATGAAAGAAAAAAGACTGGAACCGTCTACCCGTTCTCCACAAGTAAGAATAGCTTCCAGATAAGCTTGATTGTTGATGACAAAGTTCAGGGTTTTCAGACGACCGTCTCCCGCCGGATACATGAAATTAACCATGCGGATATCTTTTTGCTGGATAAATGAGATAATGTCGGCTTTGGTAAACTCTGAAGTTGGCTTTTGAAGGAATGCTACCAACTGGTTAGCATTCATTGACAAATCTTGATTCATAATCGGTTGTTTTTCGTTGTTGTATGATTAAAAACGGTTTGTTAAATGCCAAAGATAACGAAAAGATTCTACTCCTTAAAACGTTTTAAATCTTTCCGGCTAAAAATCCATTCCGGAGTATATAGTTTCCCCGCATCCGTTTCCGCCAATTCATACCAGGGGAAAAGGCTGCGACTGACAGGATTTACAAGAATATGAATCTGTTGTGCAGGCATATAGCTCTGCGCCAACAAGAATACTTTCTTTTTGGTAGCCGGATGAACAGCAACATCTACAACAATGACTGCATGTCCGGGTGAGCCTCCTTTAATAAACACATCACCGGGTTGCAAAGAAGTATAAGACACAGCCTGAAGCTCGCGGGATAAAGAAGCCGTTCCGGCATACATAAAGACCATATCGAGATAGTTACGGAAAGTTTTATAGGAATAATCCACTCCTTTGCCCGCAGCATACCATTGCACTTGATTGCCGCTGACTTTTATCCGATTTCCTTCCGCCCATTTCTTGTACCCGGCAGGGAAACCATTGGTGAAGTTGAATTTTATTTCTCCATATCGTTTATGTTTCCACAGATATTCCGCCCGCAAACGCATTACCGCATCGGCACACTGTTGCAAATCACGGTTACCTATCTCCATATCGATTACAGCGTAAGCTGCAGACTGATTCGATTTTTCTTTTCCATTATAAAGCATCACTTTACTACCTTTCGGCATCAAAGGCAAATTACGTAAGTAACCTGTAAACGAATGATCGGCACAAGCCTCCCTGACATATCCCGTTGGAGGAGCGATTCTTGTAGCAACCGTTTCTTGTCCCCACAATTGCAGGGATGTACAAAGTAACCCTATATATATTAGTAAATACTTCATAACGCTTCTCTTTATATTCTGTTCCGGACAAATATAAGTAATTATTGTTTAAAAAGAGGATGAATGTCTATTTTTATTTTAACTTTGTACAAAGACCTACATACATAACTAAAATTGATAAGCTATGGACATCCAAACATTTATTCAGAACTTCAAAGAGGCATTCGGAGAGAATGCCGAATTACCTCTTGTATTTTGGTATTCAGATATACTGGAAGGAACAGCAGAGAAAATTAACGGTTGCTTCTTTAAAGGCATGAAGACTGTCAGAGAAGGTGGTACTATCAGCTTGAATGCAGAAAATATCGGTTGCGGTGGCGGCAAATTCTACACAGGTTTTACAGAAATGCCTGAACGCGTACCGACTTTTGTCTCACTAAAAGAACGATATAAACAGACTCCGGAAATGGTCATTGAATTTATCCGGCAACTCGGAGTTCCGAGGACAGAAAAGAAATACCTTCATTTTGCCCGTATAGACAAAGTGGCAAGTCTGGAACAAATGGAAGGCGTCATGTTTATCGCCAATCCTGATATGCTTTCCGGACTGACTACATGGGCTTACTATGATAACAATGCCGAAGATGGTGTCGTTTCCTTATTCGGTTCCGGTTGCAGTTCCATAGTGACACAAGCCACTCTTGAAAACCGCAAAGGAGGCAAGCGGACATTTATTGGTTTCTTCGATCCGTCGGTGCGTCCGTACTTTGAAGCGGATAAGTTGAGTTATACGATACCTATGTCCAGATTCAGAGAAATGTGTGGGACTATGCGCCAAAGTTGCCTGTTTGATACGCATGCATGGGGAAAGATCCGGGAAAGAATGGGCGCCGAATAAGGCAAAAGTACAAACCAAATAGTTTCAAAATATGTTTCAAGCTTTGAAACTGTTTGTTTCTCGGTGTGAAACGAATGGTTTCAAGCGGTGAAACAAACAGTTTCCCGTAGTGAAACAAAGTGTTTCAAATAGGCTTGAAACTTTTCTGTCCCATTTTTAATATCATAAAGTAAATGCTTAAATTAGTTCGTATTATAAGTTGTTATTCAAAACGCAACGAAGTCTCCTTTTTTCTATTAACTAATTTTAGACAGTTACTTTAGCAAATAGTTCTTTGTCCGGATTAAACCTTTTCTGCGGAAAGAAGTCTAATTTTTTATATATTATCGTTCTATTAAACTTTAAAGTTATCAACGAAAATGGAAACATCTGCTAAACTCTATTCACTGAATTACAGCAATGTAAGGACTTACCTCTTTGCCCTGCTATTTGTGGCAGGCAACATTGCACTTCCACAAATCTGTCATCTTGTACCATACGGTGGTCCTACTTTATTGCCGATCTATTTTTTCACGTTGATCGCAGCTTATAAATATGGCTTTCGTGTGGGATTACTGACAGCAATTCTTTCTCCTGTCATCAATCACCTGTTATTTGCAATGCCATCGGGAGCTGCACTCCCCATTATATTGATAAAATCCGCTTTACTTGCCGGTACTTCCGCCTTGGCTGCACGAACACTGAAATCAGTTTCTTTATGGGCTATTCTCGGTGTCGTTCTCTCCTATCAGATTATAGGAACTGCTTTTGAATGGGCATTCATCGGAAATTTCCATGCAGCAGTGCAAGATTTCCGCATTGGTATTCCCGGTATGTTAATTCAATGGTTTGGTGGCTACGCCCTACTGAAAGCGATTGCAAAACTCTAAAGTAAAAACAAAAATGGACAGAAGGGACTTTTTAAAAACAGTAGCCATAACCGGTGCCGCATTGAGTATTCAGCATTCGGAGGCAATGGAAATATTAACCCAGACTATTAATAATACGAACGGAGGCAATCCGGACTTGGTAGCCGTTATGGGTGGAGAACCGGAAGCTATGTTCCGCCGTGCTATCAGCGAACTGGGCGGTATGAAACAATTCGTAAAACCGGGACAGAAGGTGGTCGTAAAACCTAATATCGGTTGGGATAAAGTGCCGGAACTGGCAGGAAACACCAACCCGCAACTGATTGCTGAAATCGTGAAACAATGCTTTGCTGCCGGAGCTAAAGAAGTGACCGTATTCGATCATACTTGTGACGATTGGCAGAAGTGTTACAAAAACAGCGGCATCGAAGCGGCGGCAAAAGCTGCCGGAGCAAAAGTAATGCCTGCTCATTTGGAGTCTTATTACAAGCCGGTAAACCTACCCAACGGTCAGAAGATGAAGAAAGCAAAGATACATGAAGCCATCCTGAATTGCGATGTATGGATCAATGTTCCCATCCTGAAAAACCACGGGGGTGCCAATCTGACTATCTCAATGAAAAATCACATGGGAATTGTCTGGGATCGTGGATTTTTCCACCAGAATGACTTGCAGCAATGTATTGCCGATATCTGCACACTGCAAAAGAAAGCTGTGCTGAACGTAGTGGACGCTTATCGTATCATGAAAACCAATGGTCCGCGAGGACGTTCTGCCTCGGATGTCGTATTAGCGAAAGGACTGTTCATTTCACCGGATATTGTAGCAGTGGACACGGCTGCCGCCAAATTCTTCAATCAAGTACGTGAGATGCCACTAGATACTGTGGGACACCTCGCTAAAGGAGAAGCACTGAAAATAGGAACCATGAACATTGACAAGCTGAATGTCAAGCGAATTAAGATGTAAAATAACAATGTTAAGAAGGCTACGTATTGGAATATCAGCACTTTTATTTGTGCTGATTTCTTTCTTTTTTCTCGATTTTGCAGAAATATTACCGAACAGTTTTCATCGGCTGGCACATTTGCAGTTTGTTCCAGCTGTCCTTTCACTAAGTATAGGTATCTTATTATTTCTCACCGTGTTAACGCTCTTGTTTGGACGCGTTTATTGTTCTACAATTTGCCCTATGGGTATTTTGCAGGATGTCATTGCACGCATTTCAAAATCAATAGGGAAAAAGAAAAAAAGATATAGTTACAGTCCCGCAAAAAATAAATTGCGTTGGGGCATACTCGGGCTGACAGTAATCGGGTTTCTATGCGGATTTACATTTATTGTAGGCCTGCTCGATCCATACAGTGCGTATGGACGTGTAGTAGTGCATATATTCAAACCTATCTACATGTTGGGGAATAATCTGCTGGAATCTGTCTTTTCCAAGTTCGACAATTATACGTTTTATCAGGTAGATACCTCTGTTTTAAGCATTTCTTCTCTTCTCATTGCTGTTATTACTCTTGCAATTATTTTTGTAATGGCATGGAAACACGGGCGGACATGGTGCAATACGGTTTGTCCCGTAGGAACAGTATTGGGATTATTGAGCCGCTTTTCATTATTTAAGATCCGTATCGATACTGCAAAATGTAATGGATGCGGGCTTTGTGCTACCAAATGCAAAGCCTCCTGCATCAATAGTAAGGAACATGCCATTGATTATAGCCGCTGCGTAGATTGTTTCGACTGCCTAGGAGCATGCAAGCAAAAGGCATTGGTCTACAACCCTTCTTTAAAGAAACAACAAGCAAACGTAGAAGCCCCTGTGCCATCATCACCGGACACGGATTCATCCAAACGCCGCTTTTTGGTTGCCGGTCTTGTTACTGCCGGAGCTGCTCCCAAACTCCTGTCCCAAGCCAAAGAATCTGTTGCAAGATTAGAAGGCAAAAAGGCATACAAAAAGGAGAATCCAATCACTCCTCCGGGCTCTATCAGTCGGGAACACTTTCAACAGCAATGTACATCCTGTCATCTTTGTGTCAGCAAATGCCCCTCTCATGTTCTGCAACCTGCTTTTATGGAGTATGGTTTGGCAGGTATAATGCAGCCGACCGTTAGTTTTGAGAAAGGATTTTGTAATTTTGACTGTACTGTTTGCGGAGACGTTTGTCCCAATGGAGCAATTCTTCCCATAAGTGTAGAGCAAAAACATCTTACACAAATGGGATATGTTGTTTTTATCGAGGAAAATTGCATCGTTTATACTGATGGAACCAGTTGCGGAGCGTGTTCCGAGCACTGTCCTACACAGGCTGTGGCAATGGTACCATATAAAGACGGATTAACGATCCCTCATGTAAACAAAGAAATATGCGTAGGTTGTGGAGGATGCGAATATGTTTGTCCTGCCCGTCCATTCCGCGCTATCTATATCGAAGGAAATCCAGTGCAAAAAGAAGCAAAACCTTTTAAAGAAAACGAAGAACATAAAGTGGAGATAGACGATTTCGGATTCTAATCAGCCCCCAGTGCTGGTGTAAAGATTCCATCCGTATATTTGTGCTCTATTGTGATATATTTAAATGCGGATAACAAAACTTTATACTTACGCAATTAAAGTTCCATGTTATCCGCATTTATTGTGTTCTATGGATAACAAAAAACTACTTATAACGTTCTCTTAAAAAAACTATTCATTATATTCCTCCTACTTTCAATAAATTCACTAAATTCGTGGCGAACTAAAGAAAGCAACTCATGGAGGTATTCACAAATAACAGGAATAGCCGGAAATATCAGATTGGCTATGCACTAAGCGGAGGATTTATTAAAGGATTTGCCCATCTGGGAGTTATGCAAGCTCTTTTAGAGCATGATATTAAACCGGAAATCATCTCCGGAGTAAGCGCAGGAGCACTTGCCGGTGTCTTTTATGCAGATGGCAACGAACCCCACAAAGTTCTTGATTATTTCTCCGGACATAAATTCCAGGATTTAACCAAACTGGTAATTCCTAAAAAAGGATTATTTGACCTTTGTGAATTTATAGACTTTCTCCGAACCAACGTTAAAGCAAAAAACTTGGAAGATTTACAACTTCCTCTGATTATCACAGCAACCGACCTCGATCATGGACGCATGGTTCATTTTCACCGCGGCAGTATTGCTGAACGGGTCGCAGCTTCCTGCTGTATGCCTGTTATGTTCGCACCAGTCAATATAGATGGTACAAACTATGTAGACGGAGGATTGATGATGAATCTTCCTGTCTCTACCCTGCGTAGAGTGTGCGACAAGGTAGTGGCTGTCAACGTAAGCCCCATCATGGCACAGGACTACAAAATGAATATTGTAAGCATTGCTATGCGTTCATTCCATTTTATGTTCCGCGCCAATACTTTTCCAGAAAGGGAAAAGTGTGATTTATTAATCGAACCATACAATTTATACGGATATAGCAATACCGAACTGGAGAAAGCAGAAGAAATCTTCGGACAGGGATATAATACAGCCAATGAAGTGCTTAATCAACTGTTGGAAGAAAAAGGGAAAATATGGAAGTAACCTCCTATCCATCGGAAAAAAGAATGAATACGAATATTAATAATCTACTCTATATGAATGACGAAAATAAAATAATTATCTATCAAGTGTTCACCCGTCTGTTTGGAAATAACAACAACCACTGTGTCTACAATGGCGACATTACCACCAACGGTTGTGGGAAAATGGCTGATTTCACGCTCAAGGCACTTGGTGAAATCAAAAAATTAGGTACTACACATATATGGTATACAGGCATCATCGAACATGCCACTCAAACGGATTATCGCCGTTATAACATCAGTCCGGATCATCCTGCCATTGTGAAAGGAAAAGCTGGCTCTCCCTATGCTATCAAGGATTATTATGATGTAGATCCTGACCTGGCCAACGATGTACAGGGACGTATGAAAGAATTTGAGAACCTGGTACACCGTACACATCGCACAGGTTTGAAAGTGATTATAGATTTTGTACCTAATCACGTAGCACGCCAGTACCATTCGGACGCACAGCCCGACGGCACGACGGAATTGGGGGCTAACGATGACCCCAGTCAATCTTTCAGTCCATACAATAATTTCTATTATATCCCGCAAGCGGAACTTCGTGCCCAGTTCGATATGAAAGACGGCGCAGCAGAGCCTTACCGGGAATTTCCGGCTAAAGCTACCGGTAACAATCGTTTTGATGCTACGCCCAATATCACCGACTGGTATGAAACGGTGAAATTAAACTATGGAGTGGATTATCAGAACGGCGGTACCTGCCATTTCTCCCCAACTCCGGACACTTGGATAAAGATGCTGGACATTCTTCTTTTCTGGGCGTCAAAGAACATTGACGGTTTCCGTTGTGACATGGCAGAAATGGTTCCCGTTGAATTTTGGGAATGGGCTATTCCTCAAGTTAAAGAGGTTTATCCTGAAATACTTTTCATCGCAGAAGTCTATAATCCCAGTGAATATCGTAACTATCTGTTCCGTGGCAAGTTTGATTATCTATATGATAAGGTAGGATTGTATGATACACTGCGGAACGTAGCCTGCGGATATGAATCTGCCACTGCAATCACTCATTGCTGGCAAAGTCTGAATGGAATCGAGAAAAAAATGCTCAACTTCCTGGAGAACCACGATGAGCAACGTATCGCATCTGATTTCTTTGCCGGTAATCCGCGTAAAGGGATTCCCGCACTAATTGTTTCTGCATGTATGAACACCAATCCTATGATGATCTATTTCGGTCAGGAGTTCGGAGAGCTGGGCATGGATAGCGAAGGATTCAGCGGAAGAGACGGACGGACTACCATATTTGATTATTGGAGCGTAGATACTATACGTCGTTGGCGTAACGGAGGAAAGTTTGACGGAAAAATGCTTACTGAAGAACATAAGCACCTCTACTCTATCTATCAAAAAGTACTGACGCTTTGCAACGAAGAGCAGGCAATCAAAAAGGGGGTATTCTTTGACTTGATGTATGCCAATATAAACGGATGGCGTTTCAATGAGCATAAACAATATACTTTTATGCGGAAATACAAAAACGAGATTCTGTTTTTCGTTATTAATTTCGATAGTCAACTGGTAGATGTTGCCATCAACGTGCCTTCACATGCCTTCGATTTTTTGCAGATTCCTCAAATGGAGTCTTATCAGGCTATCGATTTGATGACCGGTACTAAAGAAGAAATCTGCTTATTACCTTATAAACCGACAGATGTTTCGGTCGGAGGTTATAACGGAAAAATTTTAAAGATTACTTTTTAAGCAAAAAGAGTAAGAACCGCATACTCCTTATCCTCCCGGCATTTCACTTATAAATGCCCGGAGGATTATTTTATGTACATCGCTCAAACAAATATTCTCAAAGGCTGTTTAGTTATAACTAATTCTCTAAACTCAAAGCTTATGAAGAAATTTATGATTTGTGCGATCACACTGTTTTTGCTATTATCTACATCTGTTTTTGGAGATACCCCTCCCGGCAATGTACAGGCAACTTTCAAGAAAATGTATCCCAAAGCAAACGGCATTGCCTGGTCACAAGATGACGGATATTATTGCGCCAATTTTGTAATGAACGGATTTACTAAAAATGTGTGGTTTAACGTCCGGGGGCAATGGGTGATGACACAGACTGACCTTGTTAGCCTTGATCGTCTGTCACCGGCAGTCTATAATGCTTTTGTATCCGGGCCATACGCAAGTTGGGTGGTAGATAATGTGACGATGGTAGAGTTTCCCAAATGGCAAGCTATTATTGTAATTAAAGTAGGCCAAGATAACGTTGACATCAAATATCAGTTATTCTATACTCCACAAGGAGTATTACTGAAAACACGCAACGTGAGTGATATGTATGATATTCTCGGACCAAGTACCTTTTTGGTAAACTAGAACTAAATCATTCAATAGCGTAATATACGAGAAAGCCCCTGCAGATATACAATGATAGTTGCAGGGGCTTCTTATTTAAAGATAAAATTATTTCTTCTTTCTAAGCACTACGGCGGTACGGGCAGGAATGTAGAGTTTCAACCACTCTTTCTTTTCTTTACTGTACAGCGGATCGGCAATAGTAAAGTGCACTACAGAATCATCTGCCAAACCGTTTCCTCCAAATGCAACGTCGTCCGTATTCAATATTACTTCATAAGCTCCCGGAGTTACCAGGAATCCATAGTCGGTAAATGACTGTTTCGGATTAAAGTTAAAGACAAATATAAGGTCTTTACGTCCGTATGCCAATACCTGATCGCCATCATTATGCCATATTTCCTGAACAGGTGTTGCCTGGAAGTCTTTCACGCTCTTCAGAACTTTCAGCATATCCTTATCAAAATCACCCATATAATGATAGGTCAGATTCTTGTTGTCTACCAAATCCCATTGGCGACGGGCATATTTACATGACCATCCGTTACCTTCACGCGGGAAGTCAATCCATTCGGGATGCCCGAATTCATTTCCCATGAAGTTCAGATAACCTCCGTTGATGGTTGAAGAGGTCAATAAACGAATCATCTTGTGCAAAGCGATACCTCGGTTGACAACATAATTTTCATCTCCCTTTTGCATATGCCAGTACATATCGGCATCAATCAGACGGAAGATAATTGTCTTGTCTCCCACTAATGCCTGGTCGTGGCTTTCTGCATACGAAATGGTCTTCTCATCCTGACGACGGTTGGTTACTTCCCAGAACATGCTGGAAGGTTTCCAGTCTTCATCAATCTTTTCTTTGATTGTCTTGATCCAATAGTCCGGGATGTTCATGGCCATACGATAATCGAAGCCGTAACCGCCATCTTCTATTTTTGCAGCCAGCCCCGGCATACCGGAAACTTCTTCCGCAATGGTTATCGCTTTCGGATTTACCTGATGAATCACTTCATTAGCCAATGTCAGGTAACAAATCGCATTATCATCCTGATGACCGTTGAAATAATCTCCATAGTTACAGAAGGCTTCACCCAAACCATGACTATAATATAGCATAGAAGTGACTCCGTCAAAACGGAAGCCGTCAAATTTATATTCTTCCAGCCAGTACTTGCAGTTAGACAACAGGAAGTGAATCACTTCGTTCTTGCCATAATCGAAGCATAGAGAATCCCAAGCCGGATGTTCACGACGAACGCCCGGATAGAAATACTGATTCGGATCACCGGCAAAGTTTCCTAATCCTTCTACTTCATTCTTCACTGCATGTGAATGAACAATGTCCATAATCACAGCAATTCCCATCTCATGAGCGGCATCGATCAATGCTTTCAATTCGTCGGGAGTACCAAAACGGGAAGAGGCAGCAAAAAAGCTGGATACATGATAGCCGAAACTTCCATAATAAGGATGTTCCTGAATGGCCATTATCTGGATACAGTTATACCCTTCTTCAGCGATACGGGGAAGTATTTTCTCGCGGAATTCGTTATAAGTGCCCACTTTTTCCTCCCGTTGTGCCATTCCGATATGACATTCATAAATCAACAGTGGATTCGTGTCGGGCTTGAACGTTTTCTTTTTGAATTTATAGGGTTTCTCCGGAGCCCAGACTTGCGCACTGAATATCTTCGTCTGTTCATCCTGCACCACACGAGTAGCCCATGCAGGAATACGCTCGCCTTGTCCGCCTTCCCAGTATACATTCAATTTGTAGAGATCGCCATGATGAATGGCATCCGCCGGCAGGTTAATTTCCCAATTGCCATTCTTTAGTTTTTTCAGCTTATAGGCTGCTTTTTCCTCCCAATTATTAAATGTACCCACCATATAAATATGAGTAGCATTGGGCGCCCATTCACGGAAAGTCCATCCCTTATCGGTGCGATGCAATCCAAAATAAAGATACCCCGATGCAAAATCTGAAAGGGTTTGTTTGCCTTTATTCGTCAATTCAGCTTCCTTGTCTAATACATGCTGATGACGCCCGGTGATAGCACCGGCAAAAGGTTCCAGCCAGGGATCATTTTTTATGAGATTAAGTGTCTTTTCCATATCAGAATTGAATTAGGATTATGCTTTTACTTTTACGATTACTTTTTTCACACCATCCGGAGTGATGCCCGGAGCATGACCGTCTTGCGGGAAGAAGATAGCAAACATTCCCGGTTTTACGGCAACGTATGTTTCTGCCAATCCTTCAAAGAAAGTAATGTCTTTTTCTGCGTTATAAGGTGCATCTGCCGGAACACAATCTTTAGCAGCGGTATACCCCATAATTTCTGTTCCCGACAACGGGATTTGAATATCAATAAATTCGTTATGAGTTTCCAGTTTGGCTTCCTCTTTTGTTTTAGGCTTGGTTTGTGCGATATTCACGAACAGATCTTTCCCTTTCAGTTCTGTCTTACCAATTTCCATGGCTTGGAGGTCACGAGACTTCAAGAAGTCGATGGCTTGTGCAAACAAAGGATTTAAAGACGCATATTTCTCCAGATTTTCTAAAGTATCTACTACCATATAAGTTAAATTTTAAAGTTTATATTCCAGGCATTATTTATTCAAAATCATCAATCGTATAATTTATAAAATCAGCAAACCGCTTGAACTGGCGGAACGCTTTGTCTATCTGTTCCAACATATCCGGCCGGGTAAAGAAGTCATCAGGAACATTATATGAACAAACATACTCTTTACATTTCAAATAATCGACGTACTTGAAGTCTTTCGGGAAACCTTTCGGAGCTGTTTTCAGAAAATCCTCCCCTATCACCGGAAAGTATTTCTTAAACTCCGGATCCTCTACGATCGCAACAAATTCCTCGATATTGTCATAAATAGACTGACGCACTGCTTTCAGGATATTGGGAGGCAGACACAAGCTTCCTCCGGCAAGCATCGAACCATCCGGCTGCAAATGGACATAATATCCACAATGGTCGGATTTCTTTCCTTTGGCATTGATATAACCACCGAAATGTATTTTATAAGGTGTTTTATCCGC
Organism: Bacteroides sp. AM16-13; assembly: GCF_003602705.1. Classification (NCBI taxonomy): domain Bacteria; kingdom Pseudomonadati; phylum Bacteroidota; class Bacteroidia; order Bacteroidales; family Bacteroidaceae; genus Bacteroides; species Bacteroides sp. AM16-13. Next base: position 62,942 of record NZ_QTLK01000015.1, on the reverse strand, counting down.
AGAGAAGCGGGTATCCCGGTAAATGCGATAAGTACAGTCTTTGGGTTGAATTCCCCGGATAGTTTCATCAAACAGGGAAATACGGGCAATCACTGTTGCCAAAAAGTTGTCGAACTCGGCACGGGCTGTTTCATATTCTGCCTTGTGCTCATTAAACCACTCACGATTATTATTCGCGGAAAGATCTTTTAAAAACTGAAAGATAACGGGTATGTTCATCTTTATCATTTTCTATTATTACTCTACAAACGTACAAATTTTATTTCATATAAACTAAAAAAGGGGGTAAAAGGACATAAAAAAAGCATCGGCCTGGTAAAACCGATGCTTTAACACATTTATCAAAAAAACAGACTCTTCTGTCTCTGACGTACTTTAGCTTTCACAAGTGAAGTACAATCTCTTTAATTAATCTTATATCTAATACTATGAAAAACACATAAATATAACAGTACAAAAGTGACATTTGTTCAGCAATGCTCTGTATATTTCAGTTAATTATCGTTTATAGAATGAAATGTTTCTCATTTATAGGCAACACAATACGTTCCCAGTCAATCATGGCGTTGAATAACATGATATGTGAATAGTCGTTTAAATGTACTTGCGCGATGTCTTTCTCAACAATGAATTGCTTATTCAGAAGTTCCGCCCGCTTCGTTCCCTGGAGTAACGGATGAGCTGGAGTAAACCATGTGTGCCCATCGTAGAGGGCGATATTGGCAATAGAAGTATCTGTCAGATAGCCGTCTTTCACGATTAAAATATCATCTGCCATTCCTCTTTGGGCATACAAAGCGTTCAGTTCTTCCCGATGTGTGCTTTTGTAAGTGTAATTAATGGTATCGGATTCTATCAGATGCAAAGAGGACACTTTCCGCATCTGATAAGGAGCATACGTGACTTCTTCTACTTCTTTTCCATACACAATCCGGCATTTATGAATCCCGTTTAAAACTGGTGGCGATATATACTCACGCAAATCAAGCGGAATAGTATCTTTCCAAAAGACCGCACGGGTTCTATTGAAACGCTCTGTGTGATAATCAAGATTATAAATCTGTCCATCCTCTATCCGGATAGTCTCAATAAATGGGTACATATACTTTTTGTTTCATTTCGTTATACTCACTTTCCGCATCGCTCTGGCAGGTGATTCCACCTCCACTTTTAAAATACATTTTTTCTCCTTCCTGTTCTACAAAACGTATCATAACGGCACTATCCAGATTAATTCCATCCGAATAGCCCATAATTCCTGTATAAAACCCTCTGTCGTAGGTTTCAGCTTCCCGAATAATCTGCATCGTTTTTTTCTTGGGGGCACCGGTAATGGAACCGGCTGGCAAAAGTCGGAAAATAAGTTCTCCCAAATGTTCCGAATAGTTTTCCGGCAATACGCCTTGAATTTCAGAGCTTGTCTGAAGAATCGCCCCCTGATTAGTCTGCAATGTATCGATATACCGATACCGGGAAACGAACACTTGATTGGCAACCATGCTTAAATCATTACGAATCAAGTCTACGATAGTAGCGTGTTCTGCCGCCTCCTTAGGATCGTTCATCAATAATTGGGCAGCAGAAGGAATGGAAGCGTCAATAGTCCCTTTCATCGGGTATGAGCTAATTTTTCCCTGATGAATTCTCACAAATATTTCTGGAGAAAAAACAGTAAAAGTGTCTTTAACCCATAGCTTATAAATCGCTTTAGAATGATAATAAATATCTTTCAGAGTGAGATTGGTATCTACCGGAGTGCGACAAGTCAGATTTGTGAGAAAACTATTTCCAGCCAAGATATTCTGTCGGACAATATTAAACGAGCGTTGATAGGAATAGAAAGATTCTGCAGAAGGCTGCCAATGGATAGAGTTCGCTGGTTTAGCAGAAAAAGAAGGTGTATACTTTTCAGTTGACGTAGCTTGATTGGTAAATCCATTCAAATTATACAAAAGTTCAGTAGAATCAACAGCAGCAACCTCTTCTATATAAGATGCATCCTGCAGATAATTAATAATAAAAACAAAAGGACGATGGTGTTGTCCAAACTGATTCATCCGTTTGATGGCCTGTTCCTTATTATATAAGTGCATAAAATATTTCAGCGTTTAGGAATGGCAAATGTACGCAAAAAGTATAGATTAGAAAAAGATAGCAATAAAAAAGGGTTGCCCGACGTATCATACCGGCAACCCTTTATCATTTATAAGATTGGTCAAATTACTTCATAACAGCTTTCACTTGAGGAAGCATCTTTTTCACATTTTCATTTTCCGGAGAGATCTTAGCAGCCTCTTCCAAATAGTCTAATGCTTCTTTAAATCTTCCATCCGCTTTTGCTTTTTCTGCAGCATATTTGTCTGCATCTGAATTTGCCAAAGGAGCAGCTTTCTTCAGGATATTAGCTCCGTCATTATAACACAAAACTCCTAAACTGTACAATGCATTTGTTTTATACTGTTTGTGATCCAACGGAATTACTTTCTTGAAACAATCTTCTGCTTCTTCTGCTTTTCCAGCTTTCTGTGCTGCAAGTCCTGCTTTTAGATAATGAAGACCATAATTCTTCACCATTGTCTTATTCTTAGGATCGACTTTCAGCCCTTCTTCTAATGTAGCTACATATTCAGCAGTCTTCTTTTGTGCATCTAAAGCCAAAGCTTTACGAGCATACGCATTTCCTATATTAAATTTTTTCTGAATAGCAATATCGAAAAAGGTCACGGCTTCCGCATACTTTTTCACTTCGTCTGCTGCTATACCACAATAGTAAGCTGTTGCAGAATCTTGATTATTAGTCTGTTTCAGATATTCGCTGAACTTCGCATACGCTACTGGATAATTTTTAGCATTAAATGCATCATTTCCTTCTTTTTTCAATTGCTCTGGGGCGGTTTGTGCAAAAACATTAGTCACTACAATACAAAATGCAAATAAAAAAATCAATTTCTTCATAACTTTATGTGTTTTTTAGTTGTTTATCGTCCAAAAGTAGAAGTTATAATAGAAAAACACAACCGTATTTTATTTTTTTGACCTTTTTGAAACCTATATAACTTTCGTTATTCTTCGTAAAAATGACGTTTTCCTATTTATTCATCCCAAACCATATAACTAAACAAAATATTTCTCTTTTATAAATTACTGATTCATAGCCATAAAGAAAAATATGAATAAAAAAGTGCCGGAAAGTTTTTGAATTTTCATAAAAAGCACTACCTTTGCATCCGCAAATAAGGCTGGTTCCGTAGCTCAGCTGGATAGAGCAACGCCCTTCTAAGGCGTGGGTCAAGCGTTCGAATCGCTTCGGAATCACTTAGAGAAATCGCAAACAGCTATTAAAATAGCGTTTGCGATTTTTTCATTTAATAGAATCGTCCACATGTTGCCTACTTGATATTTTTTCACGTACCGGCTACAATCCCATCGGTATTTTCAACAAATACCAGACAATAAACATCAATGTCCAGGCAACCAGGATACCTAATGAATATCTCCAGGTATATTTAAGCAATGAGCCATACGTAATCTGTTTATCATACTGCCGCATATAAGTCAGCACCAAAGGCATATAAAATAAGAAAGGAGTAATGGCATTCGTCGAACTATCTCCGATACGGAAAGCACATTGTGCTACATCCGGAGCAATTCCCATCTGTGCAAACATCGGAATAAAGATAAAAGACATAAAAGCCCATTTGGAGGTAGCAGATACCATAATCAGGTTTATCAATGCCGTAAATAGAATAAACAGGATGAGAGCAGACAAAGGAGCCGGCTCAAACGAAGAGAGCAAATCAGCTCCCATGATGGCTAAACATTTATCCAGATGGGAATATTCAAAACAGGCAAACATCTGTGCAGCAAAGAAAGCGATAACGAAATACACTCCAAGAAGTTTCATTGGCTGCGTAAGTCCTTCAATCACATCATTGTCAGTGCGATACCGTCCGGAACTGAATCCATAAGCCATCCCCGTAATACCTGCTCCCAAAGAAAGCAGAAATAAAATACCGGCAATAAAAGGCGAATGCATCAAACCTCCGTTCACCCCTCGCAAAATTCCATAAGAAGAAAAAGTAAGCCACAAGATAAGAGCGACATAAACAGCTGCTACAACAATGGAAATCATAATAGCACGCCGCTCTTTGCGAGAGAGAGGATGATAAGCCACCACTTTCACACTGCCTTCATACTTTCCTAATGTGGGAAGAAGCCATTTTTGAGTAATCCAATACACAATAGCCGTAATGACTACCGTTGAAGCACTCATAAAGAAGTAGTTACAAAGAGGTTCCGTGTTCCCCTGATAACCCGTTTGCGCCAGTGCCGCCTCTTGGGTGGTATGCGCCAATAACGGATCCATCGTACTCAATACAATATTGGCACTATACCCGCACGCAACAGAGACATAAGCTGTAACAATCCCTGCAATCGGGTGAAGTCCCACCCACTGGAACAGCATAGCGGCAATAGGCAATAAAATAATATATCCACCATCCCCAATGGCATTCGACAACAAACCGAGCACAATCACCCACAAGATGATTTTCCTCTTTTCCTGCCGGTTCCCTACTCCCATGCGGATGCACGCATCAATAAAACCGGAATGTTGTGCTACTCCCAGTCCGAACATAGCGATAATCACCATGCCCAAAGGAGCAAAGCCCGTGAAATTCTTAATAGCGTTCCGCAACCACCAACGGATCCCTTCCGGGCTCAACAGGCTTTGTACACGGATGTCCTCACCTGTCTGAGGCAATGTCACTTTCAACCCATAGATATCACATATCCATGAAAGAAAGACCACTGCCATAGTCAGCAGAAGGAACATCGTAGCGGGATGGGGCATACGCCATTTATTCTTCATTACTTTCCAGAGGTATTACTTGCCATTACTTATTCTTCGTCAGGCTCCAGATTATCCAAATCGATAATACGCAATTCCAGTGCACGTACTGCCAATCGGGTAGCATTCACTCCCACCCGTTCTCCATTCGGGAAAAGGCGTCCGATAAGATCATTCTGTCGTTTCTCCAATGATTTTACGCCGAAAGGCATCCCTTTCAAATTGGCAATCATCTCCTTCGTATATCCTAAGGCCAAATGGCGGAGAAAACGTTCATCGTATTCATCAATATCATAACTGATGACTGCTTCCTGACGCTTGGCATCGTTGGCTACCGATTTCTTGAAACGATCTACAATCTTTTCCAAAATCGGATAGTTGAATACCAGCTTCTTTCCGTCCATCACAGCCTGTACATCTGTTTTCGTCAGTAATTCTCCTGTTTTGAGGATAATTCCGTCGGCACCGGCATTCAATACATCCACCCACAACTTTTCATTCAGAATCTCACCTGTGAAGATCAGTACCCGGACTCCTTTGTAGCGTTTGAATATATTCCGGCAAATGTCAACACCAATGGTCGTAGAACCTCCCAGTCCTAAGTCCAACAATACCAAATCGGGGAGTTGCGCCTCCATCAACGGCCAGAACTCACTTTCCGTCATTGCCGTACCGATCACTTCCGCATTCGGTATTTCATGACGGAATATTTCTTCTGTCCCTTTCAACTCCAGTTTTACATCCTCTACGATAATAACTTTAAACTTCTGTTCTTCCATGTTTCTTATCTAATAACTTTTATGTGTTCTCCTTTTATCGGCGCGGAATGGTGAAATAAACCGTAAATCCTCCGCCTTCAGCCGGCTCAGCATTGATACGACATCCTCTGCGTCCCGCAAATTCGTCATGGTCGCGGATAATCTGCTTGCATACCAGATATTCCGTTCCTCTCAACTCCCCTTTCTCACCGGAAGTCATACGTGCCAGATTCGGATAAAATAATTGGTTCAATTCTTCCACACTCTTTTCACGTCTCGTATCCGTAAAGAGAAAACGAATATATTCATTATCCTGACGTGCTTGCAGACGTATCACCCCATCTTCACGCACAGTCAATGCTTCATCAATCAAATTTTCCAATAGAAAACGCAACTGGTTCACGTCTCCTATCACTTTCGCTTCCATTGGTTCTATCTCCAGTTCTATCCTCTCCGAACGGTTCTTCATTGATTTCTTGAAGTATTTTCCGGCAGCGTCCAAAAGTTCCTGCACCGGAATTACAGTACGCCGGAAAGTGACTTCCTCCAATTGACGGGAAGCGCACGAGCTCAAAACCGTAAAGATTCCCTTATAATATTCAATCAATTCCGTCATAGTCTCCACCGCTTCACGCTCCTCCGTTTCCGAAAGCTTCTGCGTATTCAGCCGTCCTACAATCTGTTTGATTTTATTCGGATAATAGATCGTCTCATGTTTAATCGTCGACAAGCAGTTGTCAAGTACCATATTCTGTACATGCAACATACTGTCTTCCCAGGAAGCTCTGCGTGTTTCTTCATGCGCCGATTCAATATCCCGGTATTTAGTAGCCAGTTTCACCACTGCATTAAATACGACAATAGCCACATAGCGTGCTACCAGTTCAAAAAGCAGCCGGTCCGTTTCCTGTTCTGTTCCTTCTCTGCGTTCCAGATAAAGCACACCGACACATTGATGTTCACCTCCTGCTTCCACCATCAGCGGAATTGCCTGAAGATGCTGTTCAGAAAGATATTCTCCGGAACTAAAACACTGTTCTACCATCACCGGCATTTCCTGCCTGGGACGAGAAGCGTATTCCAGCCGATGTGTCGTTTCGTTATAAACGGCAATTCCCATCCGGTCAATTGTCAGTAGTTCATTCACCGAACCGAATGCTTCATCCACAATACGTTGCGGGATTTCTTTAAGCGTACTTTCCTCCCGTTGGAGTGCCTCAGCATTTTCTTGTTCCTGCGGTCTGACCAGAGATGCCGCAAATACCTTTTGATTAATCTCAAGTACCTGTTCGAGATTCAAACGATTCTGCAAACGTTTTCTCATATACAGGAAATAGTATCCGACCAAAGAAACAATCAGTAGAACAAAACATAAAATAATTCCTACTGTCTTATTCGTATTCGACCGTTCCAACTGTCGGCAATATGCTTCAAGAGTCTGATCTTCTCCCTGCAACTTATACAAATCCGTAAATGCCGAATTATTGTAACTGTATGCATCCAACTGTTTCAAAGCCAAAAAAGCAACTGCCGCCTCATTCCTGATATCCAGAATCACATGATAATCCGAATCAAACAATTCGTTCCACCAACTGATTTCGGCAGGCGTTCCTTCCCCCACCAGCTTCATATACCGATGCGGACGATCCGGACGCGCATATTTCTCATAATGCTCGTTCAACAAGAGTATAGCAGAATCTATATATTGCAAAGCAAATTCATAATTTTCATCCACATTAGCAAAATAGGCGGCATTCGCATAATCCGACGCTGCATCCAGCAAATCCTCATAGGCAGAATCCGTAACCACCACTATCGAATCGCCCTCCTGCAACATGGGAGGAATCGGATCATGCAGACAAGAACTCACCCCAAACGGAAGCAACAGGCAAAGCAACAAGACTCCCATCGTTTTGCGCACTCCCGAAGGCAAACGGAAATAGAAACGACTCCCTTTCCCCAATTCACTCTCTACATCAAAGACACATCCCCGGAACAATTCATTCGTTTTCTTATATTTCTCAATGATTCCCTTACAATTCATCAGTCCGAAACCACTGCCCTTATTTTCTTTCAGAACTTCCGGGTCGGCTGCATTCTTCATTCCGATGACACGGGAATCATATACTTTCTCACCGATAATACGAGCCATATCTTCTTCGGAAATCCCCCTTCCGTTGTCTTCTACGGAAATCTCGACATACGCATCCGTAGTACGGGCATACACTTTGATTGTTCCTCCTTCCGGGGTATATTTTCGGGCGTTTTCCGCCAGCGTGTTAATCATAAACAAAGTCAATGCCCGGTCAGCTTTCACCATAACCGTGGTCGGTTCTATTTCCAACTTCTGATTTTTCATTTCAAAAGCACGTCTCCCTTTGCCTAACAGTTCAAAGAGTTCATTGAGATCGAACGTTTCAATATTCAGGCTAAGCGTCCCCTGCTTCATCTTAATCCAAAGAGCCAAAATATCATTGTATTCATTAATCGTAGTTACGAGCTCGTCAATGTATTGATACTTCTCTTTCTTTATCTTCTCATGATCGATATATCCTCGTTCCGTCAACTTATGCACCTCATTCAAGATACGGTCGATATAAGGATTTATCCCATTCACAATGGCCAGACAAGCCTTCTTAATCAGATTTTGGCGTTTATTTCCCGCGATATGTTGTTCGTAAACATATCGTTGCTTTTCCAATTGCATCCGTTCGTCACTCAACGCTTCTACCATCTGCTCATTGTCCGCAGCCCAAACGATATACGGTTCGAGCACGTGCACCAACGCTTCTTCATCACGGTTCAACCGATGCAAAGGAACCAGTGCCGCTTTTCCTTCCTCCGGAATTTCCAGTTGAAGACGCCCTTTTCCGAACAGCTGGTCAATGCCTTGTTGAATTAACGGAACATTCATTGGTATAGAAGAAGTGATGTCCCGGCAAAGAGCCAGTATCCGTTGCAGACGTTCCACATCTACTTGATTCCTTATTTTAGATCGCTTATTGAAGAACCACCAAAGAATAACCACCAGTACAAGTCCGGCAATAACCAAAGAAAGTACAAGCGTCATTTGTCGTGAATCGGATTCCAACGAAAGATAACGACTCTCCAACTCTTTATCCTGACGAGTATAATTCAGAATATCCAGGTATATATTTCGGTTGTAATCAGAAGCATACTTCATTCCAAGCCCGGCATACGATACACTCAATTGTTCCCGAATCCTCGAAATCCATTCGGGTACCGTCCTTACGTCTTCCTCCATAATCCACGGTACTCCAGTATATGTCGTATCTCCTTCCGCATAAATACGCAGCTTGTCCAACGTATCCACTGCATGATGATAATAAAGCATATGGTGTTGGTTCACACAATCTAACGCTTTTGTAAGCGTATCCAATGCTTCCGAATAACGTCCGTGCTCATTCATATACTTACCGATAGACACATACGCACCGGCAATCTGATACAAATCATTATACTCCCGGAATTTTTCAAGCGCAAGCTGTGCCATTCGCAAAGGCAAAAGCGAATCTACAGGAAAACCAAACTGATCCAGCGCGTATCCCCTCCTTGTTCGAAAGAGTTCGAAGTTGTTGGAAGAAACCATCAGATTAGCCAGCCCTTGCAGACCATTTCCTTCGAAATAAGGATGATTAGTCTGAACCGCAGTTCTCCAGGTTATATATAGTTGGTCAAACTCACGCATTTTCCTATCCTCCGGCTTGGTGGCTTCCACCAATGAAGCCGATCCTTTGATATAATGATAATAAAGCAACTGATTCGTATCTGCCAATACTTCATCTTCCGGGATCTGATTGAGAGATGCGATGGCTTCCTGCCTTTGCTGAAGATAATAGTAATAAATAGAAGAAACTATGAAAAATTCGGTGAAAGCATAATCCAGTCGAAGTGCCTCGTGGCGGTCGGCAAACAAATCACTCTCTTCCCGAATACGTTTCATACGCCGAAGCGCACTATTACGATAATCATAAAATTCTTTGTTCATAGCTGTCCGCTGACAAATCTTCATCAGTCCGATATCAGCAATCAACAGTTCAAGCTCATTTTTAGTCAGTTTATATACTTCCTTATGTAACGCTTCCGCCCGGTCAAAATCCATCGCCATAAAAGCACAGAATCCGAGATTATTAGATGCCTCCGCTTTCCCCGACTTATAAAAATTTACCTGTTGATAAGCTTCATTGGCATACTTATAAGAAGAATCCAGGCTTCGATAACGATAAGTATACGCTTTCCCGTTTAAAGAATCAATCAGGCGCACCTCTTTGGTCGGCACCATATCAGTGCACGAAAAAAAAGAGGTAAACAACACTATACCTATTATATATAAAGGAAAACGTGAACTCATTTTTGACTATTAACTGTTTTCAGAAAGCAAATCTACAAATATTTCCGATAAGTTGGAGAGAAAAATATTTTTTATACAATAAGTCCTTCTAAATAATAAGAGAAATTCCTACCTTTGCAGGCAAATTAACAAATAGGTAACATCTATTACAAAATGAGCGAAAAAGCACCCTTTATGGTATTCTCGGGAACGAACTCGAGATATCTTGCAGAAAAAATCTGCGCGAGCCTGGATTGTCCTCTGGGAAATATGAACATTACCCATTTTGCCGATGGCGAATTTGCGGTTTCATACGAGGAGTCAATTCGTGGCGCACATGTATTCCTGGTTCAATCCACTTTCCCTAACTCAGACAACTTAATGGAACTTCTCCTGATGATTGATGCTGCTAAACGTGCATCAGCAAAGAGCGTTGTGGCTGTAATCCCCTATTTTGGATGGGCTCGTCAGGATAGAAAAGACAAACCTCGTGTATCTATCGGGGCTAAGTTGGTAGCTGATCTGCTGTCTGTTGCAGGTATCGACCGACTGATTACGATGGATTTGCATGCTGACCAGATCCAGGGATTCTTCAATATCCCGGTAGATCACTTATACGCATCAGCTGTATTCCTCCCTTACATCCAGTCATTGCAATTGGAAAATCTGGTTATTGCTACACCGGACGTAGGAGGTTCAAAACGTGCCAGCACTTTCTCCAAATACCTCGGCGTACCATTGGTACTCTGCAACAAATCACGTGAAAAAGCCAATGAAGTAGCATCTATGCAAATCATCGGTGACGTGGAAGGTAAAAACGTTGTCTTGATTGATGATATCGTAGACACAGCAGGAACAATCACCAAAGCAGCCAACATCATGTTGGAAGCCGGTGCCCAATCTGTACGCGCTATCGCCAGTCATTGCGTAATGTCTGATCCGGCTTCTTTCCGTGTGCAAGAGTCTGCCCTGACAGAAATGGTATTTACTGACAGCATCCCTTATGCTAAGAAATGCCCGAAAGTGAAACAGTTAAGCATTGCCGACATGTTTGCTGAAACAATCAAACGAGTAATGAATAACGAATCTATCAGTTCACAATATATCATTTAAATGAAGAATGATAAATGAAGAATGAAGAATAAGAAAGCCGGCTAATTTCAAGTTTAGCCGGCTTTCTTATTTGTCTCAACATACTAAGAATTTGAATTGGTGATAGTAAGCAACCAATTTTTCATTCATCATTCATCATTCTTCATTTTATTGGAGTCTTCCGAATTTATAGGTTCCTTTTTTAATCACTTTTCCATCTTTATCTGTTTCTACAAAAGGACCATCCTTCTTTCCTTGTTTGAAAAAGCCATCGAAGCGATTACCATCTTTGTCGATTTGTACGCCTTGACCCTCTTCCAATCCATCAACGAACCCACCTTTATATTGCATACCAGCAACAGTTTTCAGAGTGCCTTGTCCATTGGGACGGTTATCTTTCCAGTCACCGTCATAAACATCGCCATTGCTCCATTTATAAACTCCTTTACCATCACGTTTATTATTTTTCCAGCTTCCTTCATACACAGCACCATTCGCCCAGGTAAAAGTACCTTTTCCGTCTTGCATACCGTTCTTGAAATTACCTACATATTTATCACCGTTAGCATGGTAATAAACTCCTGGACCGGTTCGCTCACCTAAGAGATACGAGCCCTCATAACGGTCGCCCGTGTGAAAGTAATAAGTACCTTTTCCATGTTGAATATCATCCGCCCAGTCACCATCATATTTATCTCCATTGGTATACTCAAATACCCCTTTTCCGTGACGAACATCATCTTTCCAGTCTCCATCGTATTTACAGCCGTCATCCCAGTTCATGATACCTTTACCGTTCTTCTTATCATTTTTCCAGTGACCGGTATATTTGGCACCGTTTGCCCAAGTATATGTACCTTCGCCTTCACGCTTATCATTTACCCAATGACCTACATACAAATCACCGTTATGATAATACATAGTTCCTTCACCATGCTGATAATCCTGATACCACATACCGTCGTAACGGTTATTATTCATAAAATAATAGATACCTTTTCCGTGCTGCTGATCCTGGAACCACTGTCCTTCATATTTTTCTCCGTCGGGGAACATATAAATTCCATATCCTTCACGTTTCCCTTTCACATATTCACCTTCAAAGACATCACCGTTTTTAAAAACCGTTTTTCCTTTTCCGTTCGGTTTTCGGCCTTTCATTTCTCCCGTATAGACACTACCATCTTTAAAAGTATAGTTGCCAATCTTTATTTCAGTGGAGAATGTATCTTTAATTTTTCCGAAAAATCCGCCTTTTTTTCCTTCATTTTCTTGTGCCATTACTCCCTCTTGTGCGAGGAGAGCCAATAAAAGTGTAGTATATAGATATTTCCTCATTGGTTTTAGTCGTTACTCATTTTAGAATTACAATTTGGACAAAGATACAATTTCTATCCCAAACAGCCCACTTTCGGAAAGCAATTTATGACAACTTTTTACCTGCAATGACCTCTTTTAATGTCTCTTTGCACAAATAGCGCTGTGCCAAATCTTGTATTTCTGCAGGAGTAACCTCGTTTACAGCCAGCAGAGAACGTGAAAAGTAGTCATCATCCAGACCGGAAGTAGCAATAAAGATCCATGCATCCGAAAGTGAGAAAGGAGACTCATAACTACGGCACATTTCGCCCAACATATAGTTGCGTACGATAGTCAGTTCTTCCATCGACACAGGTTCCTGATGCAGACGGTCAATTTCATGATATACTTCCTGTATCAACGGTTCCACATATTCATTATCCGTTTCTGTCGAGATTGCCAGCAATCCGCTATCCGGATAAAACATGATTCCTGCTGAAATGCCATAAGTATACCCCTTTTCTTCACGGATATTAGACATCAGACGACTGCCGAAATAGCCTCCGAATAAAGTCATCAATACCCGGAGTTTCAGATAATCAGGATGGTTACGAGTGATGGTTGTATATCCCATCTTTACAGCACTCTGCATGGCATCCTCACGTTCTATAAAAATCCTCTTTTCGGGAACGGCAGTAAAAGGAAAACTTAATTTCGATGCCGGCTGTTGATGTTGACCAAAAGAAGTGCCGAATGTATCCGTCACCCGGCTGATAATATCCTCCGTCACCCTGCCGGATAAGAAAATAGAGCAATTACCCGAATGGTAATACCGTTCATAAAATTCACGAAGCACTTCCGGAGTGATGGCATGATAATCTTCCTCCACCACTATTTTACCACATGGATGCTGTTCGCCATAAAGCGACTTCAACAGACTGCGATGTGCCAGGAAATCAACTTTGGAAGTATTGACCAGATATTGTTGGATATTGGTATCGAGGATAGTATGCAATTCTTTCTCCGGGAAAAGCGGTTCTTTAATCATGGATTCTACCACTTCCAATGTTTTCGCCAAATACTTATTCAACGAATAAACAGTGATGTATGCATACTCCGACGAGCTGGACAGTTCGAGCCACGAACCGTAGTAATCCAGTTTCTCGGCAATGGTAGCAGCCGTATATTTTGTCGTACCTTCGCGCAACATCCGGTTTGTAAACAAGGCTTGCAGTTTCTGCGACTGCTGCCAACGGGCTCCAGCGAAAAGCACATCTATGCGTACTACTTCCTGTTCACCCGCATTAATAACAGTCAATGGAATACCATTTGGCAATGTCATTCGGACGGGAGGAAGTATACGAAAATTTTTCAGGGTTTGTATTTCAGGTTGTATTTTACGATCCATACGATTAGATTCTATTCTTCAAAAACTCTTCTGCCCGTTCCAAGTCTTGCGGGGTATCGATTCCGATGGTTTCTACTTCACTAATGCCTACCTTTATCTTATATCCGTTCTCCAGCCAACGGAGCTGCTCCAAAGATTCAGCCAGTTCCAGAGAAGACTGCGGAAGCATGGTTATCTCTTTCAGCACATCTGTACGATAGGCATACAGTCCGATATGCTTGTAGTAGGTATGTCCCTTCAGCCAGTCCTGTTTCTCAGCATTACGCTGATAAGGAATAATGGAGCGGCTAAAATAAAGCGCGTTCCAGTTCTTATTGACTACCACTTTCGGTGAATTTACGTTTTCCAGTACAGCAAACGGTTCATCTGCAGTAAAAGGTTTCACCAGCGTGGCAATCTGCGTGGTTACATCTTCGAAACAAGCCTTTACCGCATCCAATTGTGAAGGCTGAATAAAAGGTTCATCTCCTTGTATATTAACCACGACATCAAAGTCACCTCCAATCTTTGTACAAGCTTCATAACAGCGGTCCGTACCGCTTTTGTGATGAACAGAAGTCATCACAACCTTACCTCCGAACGCCTTGACAGCAGCTTCAATACGCTCATCATCCGTGGCTACATAAGCGTCATCCAAAACGCCAGCCACTTGCTCATACACACGTTGTATAACAGTTTTTCCACCCAACATAGCCAATGGTTTTGCAGGAAAACGAGTGGATGCATAGCGGGCAGGTATAATTCCAAGAAATTTCATCTACTTAATAAATAATGAAGAATGGAAGGCAGATAATGACTGTTGTATATATCCCCTTTGCCAATCTTCCGGTTTTACTATTTTGTTATCATATAAAAGCATGTCAATGTCCAGACAAACTTTCTCCTCTTTTTTATCTTCCGGACGACGTCCGGATCTTTGTTCTATATCTTTCAGCATTTTCCTCACTACCTCTTCATCCTTATCGGAAAAGAACATAACCACTTGGTTGGAAAACAAAGCCGGATTCTTAAAAAATAAAGGTTCAGTTTCCAATTCGGGCGCAAAACATATAGAAGAGAACGATTCAGTCAGTTTCTGTCTGGCAAAAGTCAAATTCTCTTTCCTGTTGTAATTACTCCCTATGCAAACAATATACCTATGCATTAAAAAATAAGTATTAAGTAGTAGGTATTAAGTATTAAACATTAGATATTAGAGATATTACACCTACAGGTAAGTGCCCCAAACGCTACGGTTAATACTTAATACTTTATACTTATTTCAGACTTAGTTAAAAAGATCGTCCAATCCCCCCTCTTCTATCACCTCTCCGTCCGGAGTTTCCGAACCGGCACACGGATCAAATCCTTCAGGGAGTTTAAATTTCTCCTGCTGGTCATATCCCAAAGTCGGGTCATCATACACTTTCTTCATATACAATGCCCAAATAGGCAAAGCAGCGGCAGCTCCCTGACCATAAGTCATTCTACCAAAGTGAATGTCACGTTCATCACCTCCTACCCAACAACCGGATACCAATGAAGGAGTGAATCCCATAAACCAGGCATCAGAGTTATCATTGGTCGTACCTGTTTTCCCACCCATATCGGCGGTAATTCCATAACGACGAACACGCCCACCTGTTCCTTCATTAATAACAGCGCGCAACATAACCAGCATTTTATATGCACTTGAAATACTTATCACCTCCTCCATTTGCGGTGCAAAGGTAGAAAGCACATTACCGTCACTATCTTCAATGCGTGTAACAAACAATGGAGCTACACGAATTCCTTTATTGGCAAAAGCTGTATATGCACTTACCATCTCACCCACAGAAATTTCACAAGGTCCCAGACAAAGCGAAACCACCGGGTCGATTGCTTTATTACGAACCCCAAAACTATGGATCAAACGTACAAGATTATATGGATTCAGTTTGCCCATCAAATAAGCAGAAATCCAGTTGTCAGAATTAGCCAATCCCCACTTCAGAGTCACCATTTCCCCATAACGTTTATTGTTTGCATTACGAGGCGTCCAAGGAGTTCCGTTCTCATCAATCAACGTTTGCTCTACGTGGCGTGTCTGATCACAAGGAGAAAAGCCATTTTCCATTGCTAATGTGTATAAATACGGTTTGATAGTAGAACCTACCTGACGACGTCCCACCATTGCCATATCATACTGGAAATATACATAATTCGGTCCGCCTACATAAGCCTTCACATGTCCGCTTACCGGATCCATCGACATGAATCCTGTCCGCAAGAAAGATTTGTAGTAACGGATGGAATCCATCGGTGTCATAATTGTATCTTTATCTCCTTTCCAGGAAAAGACGGTCATTTCTTCCGGGGTATCAAACGCTTTACGGATCTGCTGTTCCGAAGCTCCCGCCTCTTTCATAAGACGATAACGATCCGTCTGCTTCATTGCTTTCATCAGCAACTCTTCTACTCGTTTTTCCGGTAGTGATCTTGCATACGGGGCATTTTTGCTTCCCTCTTTTTCTTTGAAGAATACAGGTTGCAAATAGTCACCCAAATGTTCTTTTACGGCATCCTCTGCATATTGCTGCATACGTGAATTGATCGTCGTATAAATCTTCAACCCATCTGTATAGATGTTATAATTCGTACCGTCTTTCTTTTTATTTTTTGCACACCAGCCATACAACGGGTTAGTTTCCCACGCGATAGAATCTTCGTAGAATTTTTGCATTTGCCAACCACGATAATCACTTTTTACCGGTTTCGGTGCTGTCATCACACCACGGAGATATTCGCGGAAATAGGTAGCCAATCCCTCTTTGTGGTCAACGCGGTTATATTTTAGTTTCAGCGGAAGAGCCTGCAAAGAATCACATTCTGCATCTGTGATATAACCAGCTTTACGCATCTGCTCAAGCACTACATTACGACGGCCACGCGAACGTTCGTTGAAACGAACCGGATTGTAAAGCGACGGATTCTTACACATACCAACCAGCGTAGCCGCTTCTTCAATCTTCAAATCCTTCGGTTCGCAGCCGAAATAGGTATGCGCAGCAGTTTTAATACCAACCGCATTATTCAGGAAATCAAATTTATTGAGATACATACTCAATATTTCCTCTTTGGTGTAGTAACGCTCAAGTTTCACCGCAATCACCCATTCAATCGGTTTTTGGAAAAGACGTTGAAGCGTGTTTCTCGCCACATTTTCTGTAAACAACTGTTTGGCAAGCTGTTGCGACAAAGTACTACCTCCACCTGCATTTTTCTGAAACATCAAACCACGTTTCACAAACGCACGGAACAATGCTTTGGCATCAATTCCAGAATGTTCGACAAAACGAACATCTTCCGTTGCAATAAGAGCATTGATAATACTAGGCGACAAATCCTTGTAAGCTGTGTACACCCGGTTTTCCTTACTGTAAGACCATGTGCCAAGCACTTTTTCATCTTCAGAGAAAATCTCCGTTGCAAATTTATAACTCGGATTTTCAAGTTCCTCTACAGGAGGCATATAACCAATCCAACCCTTTGAGATAGAGACAAAGATGACAACAATAGCCAACACAATGACTGCCAGAAATATCCAAAGAGCCTTTATTATTTTTCGAATCATGTTTTTTCTTGCTTAAAATGACGCATTTAATTAAGGTACAAAGGTAGATAAAATCCGCTATTCAGCCAACGAGTTTGATTATAATTTCTATTTTGTTAAAATATGGAGCGGCACTCATAACAAATAGCACGAAACAAAACAAAAAAGAGTATTTTTCAAGAAAGTAATCCTCTATTATATCTAAAACACAAACAGGCGGGATTTTTCCCGCCTGTTATTCATTCATAAATATACCTATTTATAAGATAATCAATTACAAGTTTGCTGCCTGTACACCGACCACTCCGGCAATTGCACCAGCAACAGCAATAATCACTTTCAAAATAATACTCCACGTTTTTTTCATAGACATTTTTCTTTTTTATTAAACACTAAATAAACACCCTAACCATCAATCGTTAATTGACAATTCATTATGCGGCAGGATCCGGTGCTTCTCCGCTACCGCCACCTTCATTTCCTCCACCTTCTTCTCCGCCATCATCCGGTTTTTCAGGATCATTAGGAGAAATAGTCATATTAAGCTTCTTCAGATATTCATCCAAGCTAATCAAATCCAACTTCTCATCTGCACGGGTGGCAGTCTTTGTAACGCGCAGCTCTTTATTCGCCTGAAAAAAAATACGAACGCTCTCTACACTTTTTGCATTAATATCCTTCGCCAGTTCGGCACCTTTCGAACGGGCAGTCAACATAAAGACGCCCAGACCTTCAATATTCACAGACTTACCTTCCAGCAGCTGCTCCTTCATCTTTTCCACAAAATTTTGGATCACACTCTTGATATCACCGACAGACAACGAAGAACGATCCTGCATTTTCTGTGCAATATATTTCAGATTGACAGACTGACCTAAAGTGATCAGATGCGGATAATATCTCTTGGGAGAATTGGGAACACGCGGATCTGTTGGGCGCGTAATGACTTTGTAAATTACACTCATACTACGTTTTTTTAAAGATTTAAATTCAAGTTATTTATTCACGTTTTGTTGATCAACACTGCAAAGGTGAAGCTTTTATTCCGGATAGAAAAGAAAAAAGCCCCTTGCGGAGCTCTTTATATTCATTCAAATTATTAACAACTTATTAATCAACAACATATTTTCGTTCCATCACATACAATGTAGTCTTTATGCGGAGCATCATATCTATTCGTCCACATTTTAATCAAGCTTATTCTTACCTCCTTATTGGGAATATCCAATGTATATAAGCCTAATTCCTTATCATAACTTTTTATTGTGATATAGCCATTTTGATATAATAACGGAAGAATACTTATCATATTCTCTGTGGGTGCATAAAAATCATCAACAATAGCTTCTCTTTTTCCTATCTCGGAAGGCGCTACACCAAATTTATCCAGCATCTTTATCAAATAAGTAGGTGTACCACTACCAAACCAATAAGAATTAAATTTACCATCTGCAAAAGCGTTAAGCAAACTGAATGGATTATATATATCAGGAGACGGATAAGTGAAATGATAGCCGTCGTAGTTTTCTTTCAGTTTTGCCAATACCTCTTCAGAAGTAACCTCCAGTTTTTGGGCTAATGCGTCTACATCATCTTTCATTTGGGCAAGTATCTCGTTTTCTGTAATACCGCAAATGGCAGCATAAGACTCATTCATGCTAATATTCTTGATATTGTTCAACTCACTAAATATACTAAGTTGGGAGAATTTGGTGATACCGGTCAAAAACACATACCGCAAATAAGGATCACACGCTTTAAGAGGGCTGTAGAAATTGCGCATGATGTTACGCAATACGCCAAGCCTCTCTTCCTCGTGTACTACATCCAGCAGAGGAGCATCGTACTCATCTATCAGCACAACCACTTGTTTCCCTGTCTGCTCGTAAGCGCGCTTGATGAGTCCTTCCAGACGCTGATTTGGATTAACCTCTCCCTCCATCTTTCCGTAAACCTCCTCATAACGAATTAGCTTCATATTCAACTCTTGCAACAGCTGTTCACAGTCTGCATGCTTGGCTGTACTCATATCAAAGTGAAGCACTGGATATTCCGTCCACTCCTTTTCCAGCTTTTCTATAGCCAACCCTTGAAATAATTCTTTCTGACCAGAGAAATAACTATGTAATGTAGAAGTCAACAATGACTTACCAAAACGACGAGGACGACTCAAGAATACGTATTTAGTGAAATGTACCATCCAATACACATATTCCGTTTTATCAATATAAAGGTAATTACTTTTCCGTATTTCCGAAAAAGTCTGTATTCCGATGGGGTATCTTCGTAAATTTTCCATTTCAATTCGATTTTTCACAAAGCTACAAAAAATATTCATCGCACCATTCACTGTTTTACAAAAAAAATATCAACGATCTTCACAGACAGTTGATATTATAGAAATCACATCGGATTTACACCGACATGAGGGCGTTGATCAGGAATACACCGCTGTATATTTCCTGACCACAAAATGTAGGGTTCTTCATGTGTGTAGCATAAAGTTAGGGACCTACATGTTTCATCTCACTTTTGTGTAAAGTATTATAAACCACTCTATGACATTATTAATTTTAAAATATCTTGGTTATCAATGGATTTATTCTTCCTTACCAGATTGTTCTCCATATCCATAACCATAGCCGTATCGTTTACCATAACCATAATACTTGCCATATTTACCATAACCGTAATAATAACCGTACTTTCTTTTCTTCAAATCCAAACCATTTATTACTGTACATAGGTTAGGCAACTTATTTCCATCAATAAGTTCATTAATCAAAGTATACTCATTTTTACGGGTATAATCCGCACGACATACATAAACAGATAAATCAGCCACACGTCCTATTAATAAGGTATCAGTTACCATACCGACAGGAGCGGTATCGAGAATCACATATTCAAAATTCTTTTTGAGAGTCTCAATCGCTTTATCCAATCCATCACGTGCTAACAATTCTGTCGGGTTAGGAGGAACTGTTCCACCAGGAAGAATATAGAGATTCTTACTGACATCAGAGAGCTGTACCAAATCCATCAAATTCTTTTCCGGATTAGCCAAATATTGAGTTATACCTTGTTCTCTTTTTGATATATTGAATACCTTATTCAAACCTGGCTTGCGGATATCAAGACCAACTATTACTACTTTCTTCCCTAATAAAGAAAGACTGATAGCAAGATTACCAGAGATAAAAGATTTACCTTCACCACTGACTGTGGAAGTAACTAAAATCACCTTCTTGCCATTTCCAAGCATAAACTGAAGATTCGTTCGGACATTGCGAAAAGTTTCACTCATCAGGTTGTTTTGATTCTCAAATACAGCAATAGCTCCCTGCTTTTCATCTGTCAACGGGATATCACCGACAATAGGTGCACTAGTAAGTTTTTCTACATCTGCACGACCTTCAATCTTGAATTTGGTTAATTCAAGCAAATATATAACCCCTACCGGAATTCCGACTCCTAGTATCAAAGCGATCAAATAAGTAATTTTACTTCTAGGAGCCACAGGAGCATCATCTGCTATAGCTTCATCTATAATCTTCGCATTATTGGCTGTAGCAGCCAGAGTTATAGCATTTTCTTCACGTTTCTGAAGAAGCATCAAATAGAGTCCGGCCTTAATTTCCTGCTGACGCGCAATACTCACAAATTCGCGCTCCTGCCCAGGTGCCTCACTAATGCGACGGGAATAACGGCTCGCTTCACGATCCAGATCTGCCTTTGTGATAAACAATCCACGCAACACCCTGTCTAAAGAAACTTGCACATTCTCTTTCATTGCACTAATGCTGGTATCCAGGTTTATAATGGTAGGATTATTCTCCGTTGACGTACGCAGCAAACGTTTTCTCTCAACAAGCACATCATTATAACGATTAATGGCAGCCGCAAGATTCACATCCTGCAATCCGATATTACTAGGCAGAACCTCGTAACCTTCATTCTGCATATATTTCTGAAGGTCCTGCAGCAAATTAATCTGGGTTTGATTCTCCACACGTTTCTTTTCATATTCAGCACTACCAGTTAAAGCGATCTGAGCATCACTGGTCAAATCCGTAATACCTGCCCCACGTTTAAAGCTTTCCAGGTCCTTTTCCGTACTACCGAGTTCTTTTGAAATTATTCCAATACGTTCATTGATAAATTCTGCAGTTTTCTGTGCCACTTCATTCTTATCATTATTCGTATTAATATTATACATCTCCAATAATTTATTGATAAAATCTTTGCCTCGCTGCACATTTGAGTTTTTCAACGATATGACAGCTACAGAAGTAGTTTTGGAAGTGGGTTCTATAGTCATATTCTTGCAACACCATTTCGCTACAGCCAAAGGCTTATTAATTGTTGCTGTTATATTGCGTGTGGTCTTTTCCGAAGCTGTAGTTTCTTCCGATGTTCTTTTAGAAGATAATACCGAGTCCGGCGTCAGGAAAAAAGCCAATGTCCCTTTATCGGTAGGAAAAACCGCCGGCAATTTCTCAAAATGTTTCTGATATTCATCATCGTCAATCTTCACAGTCACATCCATACTTCCCTGTGGTTGTAATGCCATTTTCACAATCATCGGCTCCTCCAACAAATCAGCCTCCTGCGGAGTCAGACTCACTTGTACAGGTGAAGTCTTATACATGTTCCTGGAAGGAAACTCATCCTCATCTGTATAAGAAATATAAAGTCCCAAATCTTCAACCACCTCTTTGACGATAGTCTTTGAACGGAGAACTTCAATCTCGTTGTCAATATTCTGCGAAGAAGAGATCATACCATCCAATCCCAGACTCTCCAACCCGGAAAGCATTCCGGCACTCCCCCCTTTCTTATCATCCTTTATTAAAACCGTAGCGGAAATATTATATACGGGAGTGGATACATACAAATAGACCCATGCCGCAATCAAACACGCCACAACCGCCCCCACAAACCAAGGCCAGTGGATCAAATATTTAAACAATAGTTCCTTAACGTCTATATTTTCTTCCTTAGATTCTTGTGCTTCGTTGAAATCTGTTTCTTTCATTACAAATCATTATTTTAAAATATTTACTAATAGACTGACGATGGATACCAAGATAGAGGTGGCAGAGAACCAAAGACTGGTACTGTTACCTACATCTGAATTTCGAGCCTTTGCTTTATTGGGAGTTACATAAACAATATCATTCTGTTGCAACCAATAGTAAGGTGAAAGAATGGTTTCGGCCTTGTTCAAATCCAAAGTTACAATTTGCTGTTTGCCGTTTGCATCTTCACGAATCAACTTTACATTATCACGAAGACCGTATACCGTCATATCACCAGCCATAGCCAATGCCTCCAACAGATTCACTTTCTCATTAGAGATAGTAAAAGTTCCGGGACGGGTAACCTCACCGATAACAGATATTTTATAATTTACCATACGGACCGTTACGATGGGAGTCTCCTTCATGTAAGGCTTCAATTTATCTATAATCAGCTGTTCTGCTTCCCTTTTCGTTAAGCCTCCTAACTTCAATTCTCCTAACACCGGAAAATTTATGTTTCCTTCATTATCTACCAAATAAGGCTGTAATACAGGTTGAGTAGTCACATAAGACGAAGTACTCACAGCTATTCCGGCATTGCTGGCAACCGTCAGATTAAAAGGTATCGCAAGTTCAGGATTAGTACACGATACCACAATAGTCAACAAATCCTTGGGCATGATCTTGGCATCATACAATTTTTCCTGTTGTTCTACCTCGTTCACAACTTCCACATTCTGGAAATAGGGAACCTTTTTATAAGACTGACAGCCAGCCAATAGGAATGGCAACAATAGTAGCCACAAATTTCTTTTGTTTAGTCTTCTCATCATAATTCTTAAATTCATAATTAAACGCCCTTTAATTCCTAAGTTTTATTTTTTTAATATGCTTCTTTTTCTCCATGTATAGCATTATACACCGTCTTATACATAATATATAAGTCCAATAAAAAAGTCCAATGCTCTATATACCAGATATCACGTTGCACACGTCCCTCCATCTGCCAGAGCTCTTTCGTCTCACCGCGAAAGCCCGTCACTTGAGCCCAGCCAGTTATTCCAGGTTTAACGAAGTGACGAACCATAAACTTGTTTATCAGATTAGAATATTCCTCCGTATGCTTTAACATGTGAGGACGAGGACCTACAATAGACATATCTCCTTTCAATACATTGATAAATTGAGGCAATTCGTCCACACTAGTCTTTCTCATTATCTCTCCGATACGTGTTTTACGAGGATCATTTTCCGTAGCCTGAAGAGTGTCACATTGCGCATTAACCTTCATTGAACGAAACTTGTAACACCAGAATTCACGACCATCCTCACCACTGCGTTTTTGTTTAAAAAAAACAGGACCGGGAGAACTTAACTTTATTGCAATTCCGAAGAATATATAAACGAACGGAAAAACCGTAATAAGAAATAACCCTGAACAAACAACATCAAAAGCACGCTTGATAATACGGTTCTCCAGTGATTCCAATGGTTCACAACGAATAGAAAGTACAGGAACATTCCCCAATAATTCAAAATGCATTCTACGCTTCAAATAATTACGGACATTAGGAACACTAAAGAAACGGACCAAATGGTTTTCGCAGTAATTAATGATAGGGACAATCTCTGCACTTCGCGCAGAAGGAAGGCTACAATAAAGCTGATTGATCTCTCCCGCATGTTTTTCTAAAAAAACACTTACTTCATTTGGTTGTCCCAAATATGGAACATCCTGCGGATACCGGTCTGAAGGAAAATCCTCGAAATACCCCAGTACACGATAACCGGACGTAGGATCATCCGTCATCGCATGATAAAGTTCCTGCATATTCTCATGGCTTCCAACTAATACTACCTTGCGAACATTTCCTCCCTTTTTTCGATAAAGCTCCAGAAAGTGACGGGAAATTAGACGATAGCTAATAATGACAATTATCAGTGCAACATAAAACAGTCCGAAATAGCGGGAATGAGAAAAATGAAAATGAAAAACAAGCAACGTACAAACCGAAAAAAAGACAAAAGGAACCATGTTACGTAAGACACGGATCATGATCTGCTCAGGACGCACCACAGGACGATGAAGAATAACACCTGAATGCATATTACAAAGTAAATAACACAGAGTGATAAGAGTCATTCCCTGAAAGATAGAACCGCAATGGGTACACCAGAAACGAGTGCCCAGAAACAAATTAAATCCCCATAAAAGCAGGTTCAGCAAAATAAGATCCCCAAAAAGGACCAAAGATTTTAGGACTTTGTTAAAACGTTGGACTTCCTGCATAGTAATAAACTATAAAAATTAAAACATATTTTCATATACAGAAACAACCTGTTCTGCTATTTTATCCCAGTTATATTCATCCATTGAATAGTGGATAGGACAAAAATCTTGCATTAGATTCTTTTGTAGTTTTTCCTGCAGTTGCCCCTCGTTTCCAGCCTGAAAGTAGCAATCAAATGTCAACCCTACTTCCAGGTTTGCAGGAATATCACTCACAATCACAGGAAGATCATAGCTCATCGCCTCTAATAGAGCAATAGGTAAACCCTCATGAGAAGACGGCAAAACAAAACAACGGGCATAAGTTAGCAGTTCATGCAACTTAGTACCTTTAATAAAACCAGTCAGAATTACCCCATTCTCTTTTGCCAAAGACTTCAGTTTCTTTGAATAATCATCCTCAAAATCTGTATCACCTGCAAGCACCAGTTTATAATTCTGTTGTTTCAGAGCTGCAAAAGCACGAATCAATTGATGAAAGTTCTTTTCCGGTACAAATCGTCCCATTGCAAACACATATTTACAGGGTTCTACTCCTATTTCAGATAAATAATCTGTACTATCAATTTTGTCCGGCGTAGGTACTCCATTATAAATAAGATGACAATCCTTTCGGCCATATTTACGTACCAGAATATCGTTGATTACCTCTGAAATGACAATCACCTCATTAGCAAACATACATCCCATCCGTTCCCCAAATCTCAACATCGTCTTCGCAGCAAATCCCCACTTATTCCGGTCATAATCGGGACCATGATGGGTAAACACTACCTTCATACCCAACAGACGAGCAAAGGGAGTCAACAAAGCAGGGCCTATAGCATGAATATGCACAACATCCGCATGCAGACTCTTAGCTTTCAATATAGCTTTGAATGTATGAATGATAGCTTCGAATGATTTCTTCTTGGGGGTCTCAAGATCCACCAGCTTTACCCCTTTGTATTCCTCAAGCGAATCATGAACGTAGCTTTTTCTCCGAATCAGAGTGACGTCAATACTTTTTCTCGCAATACGTGGAAAAAGCTCCTCACAATGTGTCTCGACACCGCCAAGGATATTAGGTATTCCCCGGGTGCCAGTTACCATGACTTTCATGATCTTAAAAACTCTCTCTTAAATCTCCCTGACAAGGATCCTGTCCTACGTTATACCAACATTTGTCCAAACACGCAGGCTTACCTTGTATACTCAAGAATTTATTTTTCAATGCCCATTTCAGAGGATGCTTAATATATTTATGCATCACCGGAGAAGCAGTGCCTACCATCCAACAATTCTTCGGACACTTGCCCACCATAGCACGCACTTGTTGCGCCTGTTCACTTTCCCAAATAGTCATAAAATTCGGAGTTTCACGGATATTACCCATTTTCTTCATCCAATATTTTTCTTCCAAACCATTACATGGATACACATCGCCATAAGGCTCAATAAAGAAATTAGCAGAACCGGCTTCGCAAGGCAGCATACGGCGACCTCCTTCTATATAATTGATTAGTCCCATATTAAAAAAAGCACGGAACCAGCTTTTTGGATGATTCTCTTTCAATTGCCATTTTATCAGCTGTTCAAAGTTTTTACAAACTTCGTCTTTATTCGTTATCACATTATCATCTTTATGAAAATAATACGAATTATGAAAAGCGGCTGTAGCAAACTCCATTCCCAATGATTTACTCAATTGATAAAGCGAAAGCATGTCTTTTGAGTTATTATTGGATACTGTACATCCAAAACCGATGTCTTTCAGTCCCACATCTTTCAATGTCAATAACGTACGCAACCCTTTATCAAAGCCACCCGCATGACCACGCAACTCATCATTCTTGCAACTTAATCCCTCGATAGAAATACGAATACCGATATTCGGGAATTTTTTAGCCAATGCTACCACACGATCTTCAAACCATCCGGATGTAGAAATCACAATACGATCCGTATGTTTATAGCATTCTTCAACAATCTTATCCAAATCCTCACGAATGAAAGGCTCGCCACCTGTCAGATTTATAAATTTCAGCTTTGGAAGTGTACGTAACTCCTCTGGCTGTATTTCTTTACTCTTTTCTGTGGGATACTGCCACACATTACACATCTTGCAACGCATCGGGCAACGATACGTCAGAATAATGCTCGCGTCCGTAGGACACGGGATATTATTTGTAGTCATAATATAATAAGATTTTAAATATATACGAAAGAAATATGTTTCCTCATCACTTGGTATAAATCTTCATCAGCTGTTTATAGTAAGCATCTGCAGAGTATTTTTCTTGTGATTTTTTGGCCAATGATTCGTAATCAAACGTATATGTGAACATCATCTCAATTTTCTTTTTTAAATCCACTATATCTTTTGATTTGAACAACATTCCACTTTTTCCCTCTTCTATCAATTCGGGAATACCTCCAATGCATGCTCCCAAAACTGGAGTTCCTAAACATTGTGCTTCAATCACTGAAAGTGGATTATTTTCGTTACATTCCGATGAAATAACACTAAAACGAGCGCGTCCTAATAGTTCTTTTATTTCCGCCCATTGTTTATAGCCTACAAGTTCGATATTTGTTCCTTTGCACAGTATTTTCAACTCTTCCATCAGGGGGCCTTCACCAATAATTTTCAATTTATATGGCAACTGACGAGCTGCTTTTACCAATGTAACCACCCCTTTTTCATTAGATAGACGACCTATAAAACAATAATAATCCAGCTTATTATACTCTTGCTTCCTTGTTTTTTCTATATCTATAAAATTACAGAGTGTACACATTTCTGTTTTATTAAAACCTCCTTGTATCATCTTATTCGCTATAAATAAACTTGGGCAAATAAATATATCTGTACACTTCTCCAAACGCTCACGATTCCATGATACTGCTTCCTTATAAGCTAAGAAACTAGCAACAATAGAATTCTTCATACATTTATACTCAAGCACCTTACGTTTATCCATAAAACATTCTTCACAGGCTATTTTTCCATTTCGAAGACAATCATAACGAGGGCAAAGAAGCTTCAAATCATGTAGAGTCCATACAACTTTAATATCTCTTTCATGTGCTAGTTCAGCAATTATGGGAGAAAGTTGCGTATGAATATTATTCAAATGTACTACGTCAGGTTTGAATTCATCTAGTAATGCACAAAATTTTCTTTTTACTTCATTTGTACCTAATGGACGCAAAAAAGCTTCCAACATTCCTAATCCGGGTTTAAACTTCACTTCACTCGGAAAATATTTTCTCCATGGAGTTTCCAAATTATCAGGATAATCCATGGAAAATATCGCTACCTCATGTCCATACTCCCGTAGCAATAACTCTAGATTAAGCGTATAGATACAATCACCACCACGACGATAATAAAACTTGTTTGCCAATAATATTTTCATAAGAAATAATTAAGTATTTTTCTAACCATACAATTTAATTATCTAAGCCTCTCCCATTCTTTACTTTCAAAATTGTATCTTTTTTAAGCACTTTTGCAGGACGATTATCCTTATCTCAAAACATTACGTAAAAAGTCAATTGACTGTTTTCTATAAATAGCCAATATTCTGTCTACCCTCTCATAATCAATCGGACGCTGAAGTACCTCCATATTCTTTTCCAACTCCTCCTGGGAAGTAAACACATGATCTTTTAGTCCTACTAAATCAAGCAAATCAAGCAGACGGCTCGATAATCCATTTGCTATAGGAATCACAGCAAACTGACGATGATAAAGCAAACTAAACACCAATCCATGGAAAGAATCTGTCACTACAATCTCCGCTCCTCCAATCTGCTCTATCCATCCTTTTATAGCGGGAGGATAACAATATTCAAACCCTCTCAAAGGATATCCATTAAATATCATACGAGCCGGTATACCCATCTTGTATGAAAGATAACGTGCCATATCAAGCTGACAATCATTACGATTTAAAAGATAACAGACAATACGGTGATTGAGAATAATAGATGAAGTAATTTCCGCATAAGAAGAATGCAACATTGTAGGATCAAGCACTAAGTTACTATCAAGGCTAAATTGCTGCTTTAATATATTTTGGCCCGTAACCTCTCTCACAGATATTCCTGAAAAACGATGAAGAAGTTTATCTATAGCAGGCAGTAGCTCTTTATGACTCTCCGGCCACATATTCACCCCAAAACTCGAAGCAAACGACACTCTGCGAACCTGCTCCTCTCCAAAATCAAGAAAATAGGCCAAACATTGTTCACGGCTAATTAAAGGATTCCATGTTTGATCACTTCCTACCAACAAACAATCATAATCCAACTTTGCCTTTCTAAGTTCCTCCACTGTTTTATAATGCCTTGTAAGCGACGGATAAAACTTTTTGCAGAACCTATGAAATTTAATAAAACGAGGAATAAAAATCAATTGTCTCAACTTTATAGGTTCTGGCTGCCTAAGGTCTATCAACTCTACTTCATGTCCCAGTTCCTTGAGGAGACGACATGTGGCATAAGTTTGTAACACTGCTCCACAATTATACGACTTATGATATGTTAATAATCCGATTCTCATTGCTTATGTCCTATTCTATCTATAATCACTACTACTATTCCGTAAACTTTCCGAATCACTTTCAACAGTATCCATGGACTTTTATTCGAAAAGGTATACGCATATACTTTTGAAAATACACTATCACTAAGGTGTGAGGAAAAGAAAGCCAATAACTTTCGTTCAAAAAAATATTGCTGAATCGAATGTCCTGTAACCAATCTATGATTATGAGATATGGCTAAGTTCATATCAGCCTTATCATAAAATAAAGAATCTTTTAATGATGAAAGGAACTGCCTCGCTTTATCAGTATGAGCTATAATCAACGATATACCATCAAAATGTTCTTCATCATATTTAATACATCCCCAATAATCCCCTATGGTAAAGTCTGATTTGCGATTTTTTCCAACGAAAGGACAGTCATAACAAGAATACCTGTTCGTTAATTCGAGACTAAATCCAGTAGTAATTAAATTATTTTTATTTGCATAATCATAAATTTTACCATTTTCGTCTTCGACTTTTAAATTATAACGAAATCCTCTAGGTTTCCATCCTGTTTCCTTGGTACGAAATGACAAAACACGCTTCACTTTATACGGTGCCTGACTAATAAATTTATCAATTAAAATTTTAGAAGGAATTCCACCACAAATTAAATCCACCGTAACCAGACTCCCTTTATAGGTTCTATCTTTCAAAAAAGATAATAGTCCAGCAATTTGACAACCTGTGCCCGAGAAAAGAACCATTCGACCTTCCTTCAAATATTTCAAAGCAAGTTTATAATTTCCAGATGCATTGCTATGTGTATATTTTGATCCCTGCAAACAAGTCAATTCTTCCTTAGTATCAATTGCCTGATGATGAACATAACAAGGTGATTCTATTTTCGCACCAAACACAATTCCCCCTTGTTCTATTACAGAAAACGCCATTGCATAAAAAGCGCCACCTGAAGCACTAGTCTTTCGATGTGTTCTATTTTTTGCCCAAGCTGCATAGAAATCTGAATATTCACTTTTCTGATATTCGAAATTCGAGACGATCGGACAGATTTGTTCACACATGCCACAACCAACACATTTACTTTTATCTATCTCTACATACCGATGCCCATCATAATGTTCAACTATATTTATAGCATTTTTATTGCACACATCTATACAAGCAAAACAGCCTGTACATTGTTTATCTGTAGCCAGTCGAGGTACAAAACTCATAATTTACAATTTAGAAAAGAAGTCTTTATATTTCGCAACAATACTGGTTAGCGAAAGCTCCTTATCTACAAAATTCTTTTGATTAACAGAAAGTTCTTTTAAAAGCACATCCCTGTTTTCTATACACCACTGCATTTTATCCGCTAAATCACCTGCATTTCCTGATTGGAATGCTAATCCCGTCACTCCATCTTCTACAAACTCTTTAAATTGAGGAATGTCAGAGACCAATGTAACGACATTATATCTAAATGCTACCGTTATAGCCCCACTTTGGGCTATATCTTGATAAGGCATAACAAAAACATGACTATCTGCAAACATATTAGCTACATCCTCGTTAGGAATTCGTCTAATCATTAGTTCAAACACATCTGGACACTTTATAAACGATGCATAGTTTTGTTCCCAATTACAATTACAGCTACCAGCAATCCTTACTTTGAAGTTTTCAATACCTCTATCATGCAAAATATTTGCAGCTTCAATCAATAAATCAACCCGCTTATATGCAACAATATTTCCAAAAAATAAGAATCTAAAAGTTCGTTCTTCCTTTTTATTTACTTCAATAGTAGATTCTCCATAATCCTTTAAAGCCAAATGTGCCATTAGAATATTCTTTCCATGAACTTTCTCTTTGAGAATTACTTCCTGACTTCTTGAGAATACCTGAATATTCTTAAAACTACGAATCCACATATTAGTTAGTTTTTTGGCCCATTTTTCCGAATTAGCTCCTCTTGGAGTAGAAACATTGTGACATGCGATAACGACATTTCTTTTAGGAAGCATCAAACGATACATCATAGTGCCATAAGGATGCATAGCTGCTGAAATATAATACAGATTTGGAAGGAATGCTCTAGCTCTTTTAATGATACGTATTAAATCAATTATATTATGAAGGCTCCTAAGGCGATGCGTTAAATAGAAAAAATAGACTTGGACATTAGGATTGTCTTTCAGTACAGATTTTACATATAACTCATAATCGATCTCTTGATTATTTTCCACCACTATTTGCCAATCAATAAAATAATCTTTGGCTAAAAGATTTATAATCGGCAAATCTACATCAATGAAACAACTTGGAGTTATCCAAGATATTTTTTTCTTATTCATATAAAAAAGGTATATATCGTAAGTATCCAACCCCCTATGACAATAATCCTTAGCTCCAGTATTCTTGGGGGGGTGGAGCTATAGCTTACATTATTTCTCAAAATCTTCACTACTATGCATGACCGTTATTTTTTAGACCATGCGGAGGTTGAACAACCGCCAACTATTGACAAAACGTGAAACTCATATTTCTTCTATTTCCATTTAGTCTCAATCAATCCCTATATTTTTTTAATATTGGTAACCAACCAATATCTATTCGACAGCCACAAACTCTAATATAGGTATAACGATGATAACCTAAAACCATGGGCTTAATCACTAAATTCCAAAACTTACCTACAGAATTTTTCTTCTTTTTTATCCCTTTATAGGGTGTAAGTCGCAAGTATTTATCGAATTCATGCGCAAACGGATGTATACATAATCTCTCCATGATATAAAATTTCTTCCTGATTATTAGACTCCTAGCACAAGAACAATTTGTATAAAATTAGCCTAAAAACTTTTTGTACTCGGCAATAACAAATCTATCCATTTCTGCAAGATAAACTTTATTTTGAATTTTCACATTATCGATTTCGGCAACATTGTCCCATATTTTTTCAAGGTATTCTACCCATTCAATTGGATTAGTTGACGCAAAAAGAGGAGCACTTTCTTTTTTAAATATCCCCGCCATACTATGAGGATGAACCATTACAACTTTATCGAAGGATATGGATTCAAATGTTTTAATTTTCAATCCAGTTCCCTGATACACAGGATTAATAGCCACATCTCCTTGAGCGTAAAAATTTGCAGGATTATCTATATACCCTAAAACTTTCACCCCATCTATATTATTCTGGCTTGACATCATTTTACAGATTCCTCCACCTACTACAAGCTCAGCATCAGGAAATGTCTTTCTTATGAAAGGAAAAATGTCTTTAATAAACCACTTTATTCCATTTTGATTAAATTCATTATTTCCAGAAAGAAATAACAGATTATGATTTCCCACCACAGGTTGAGGATGATATCCATATTTACCATATAGATTGTACACCTCGCTATTAGGTGAAAGAAGTTGAAAATAATCGGCTTCTACTTCCTGAAGAGCAAAGATATGTGGACATCTTTGCATTGCCTTTGCCTCGGTATCCGCAGTGATACACATAGTAGGCATACCAACTTTGAGATTCTTGTATGCAATACAATCATGGGTTGCTATTGCCTTCTTAGGAATATGGATAAATTCAAACAGCCGAGATAAATAATAATAATTGATTACGCAAACATCAAAATGAATCTGTTCATCAAGCCTATTTACCATATTTTCCAAGCCATAAGGGTATTGATCATCTACCTGATAAAAACCGTGACAGAAATTCTTACGGTAATACTTAATCAAAGTCATCTTGATCTTTTGTAGTTTACTGACAGTAAACAAGTAATATCTATCTCCCCAATATTTTTTCGATTTCTCAATACTTTCAAAATATGCTTTGGAGTTTTGTCTCAATGGCATCTCACTAATATGGAGAAAATACACATCATGCCCTAACGACTTAAACATTTCTGCTTGTGACAATATCCACCATCTATTTCCTGCATTTGTAGGATGCGTAGGACATTTGGAAATTATAAGTATTCTCATAATTCCTATCTTTTTTGTAAGCTATCAATTATATCTTCCATCATCTTCTTATATTGTTCATAACGCTCTGCAGCAACAGCTCTTACTTTTTCTTTGGGAAAATTCTGCAAAGCAGTTACAATCTGTTCTGCTGAAACTTCACAAACACCCGCATTAATAGGTCTTACATTTGCTTTCAAGCTAAAAATTCCCATAATATGCTCTACTTTGCTTGAACCATCTCTAACTGTCCGATTAAAAAAATCTTTTGTTCCCCAATGGTCAATACTAAAACAGGGTACCGCATTGTGCAAGCTAACTATAATAGGATGCATATTACTACCTACATATCCACTTGAATATTTTATGAGTGCATACCAATCAATAGGCGATAGAGGCACATTGACTTGATAATCAAAATTATGTTGAAACTTAATACCGTTAGGCATTGGGAAAGCGACACATTCTTTTCCATGATTTTTAAGCTTTTGATTTAATTCGTCGAGAATGTTAACTGATAAACTTTGAGAATGAAGAGATACCAATACATACTGCTTAGGTAAATTGAAACGATTTCTAATATCCTCTTCTGACGGAACTAATGCTCCCGCATTATAATTGAAAGAAAAAACAGGATCAGGAGTAACTTCAATGTTTTGTGGGGTCCCTATTGCCAACATCATATCACGAGTCCATGTATCTCTAACAGAAATGTATTTCATATTAGCTAAAGTTTCTCGCATTTTACTTTTCAATGATTTCGAAAACTGACTATATTTGGAGTTCTGACTCGATACAGACATCATTGCTGTTGGAATCATAATAGCAAAACCGATTCCCCAAAACGGATTAGGAAACATTCTCTCAGGTACCGGATGAGCTATATAAAAAGGCTTCCTTCTTCCTTTATGAATTCTTGAAAAAAGAGGATGATGTTGTACTACAGCATCAGAACCTATTATAATAGCATCAAGAAGGTATTCATTAATCATTCTTTCGATATCTTTAGAACCATATAAATTTTCAGTTTGATTAATACAAACATTGTTTACAAAATCCAAATGTGCTTTTACTTGAATACTATCATTATAACCCTTTTCAAGTTCATCTTCTGTTCGATGGGAAAGATAGTTCAAGAAGATCGGATTGTGTCCTGCATTTTTCAAATAACAGTATGTAGATACCCCCTGTATATTAGCTCCAAAATTTGCAACTTTATAAAATGTTAGTATTCCAATATTCATAATTTACTCTTAATAAGTTTATTCTCCTTTATATTTTCATCCAATAGATATAAAAATGTTCCATAAGCAATTATACCAATAGCCCAGCACATCCAGAAGTCAAATACAACAAGAATCATTTTCATAATAAAGAACATTTTATACCCCAAATCAATATATTTCCAATTTCTGATAAATTTGTATATGTAAAAAATAATAGCAGAAACCCCAACTAAGCCGACTGTGGAATAATAACCTATAATTCCAACATCTGAAATATAAAAGTGTAGTACGTGTTTACAATACTCTAGTTTATTACCAAGAGCCAAACTCCCCCACCCTGTCCCAAATATCGGATAAAGAGGTGAATTAGAAAAATCCACTATAAAATATTTGGCAGCAAGATAACGAATGAAGTCCTCACCGGCACCTTGAGAATCAACAGCTTCTGCGCTCATTGCTAAATAATCATCATAGAAACTATAAAAAAGAATCGCCATCACGACCAAACAAATAATTCTGATCTTCCATTTATGTTTGCTTTCTATCATTAATATAGCATACATAATCACTACAACGACCGCGACAATATGCTTCCTTGAACAATAGCATAGAATACCCACAGTAAAAATGATAAAATAAATCATATTAACCTTTGAATATTGTTTCGAGGAAAAAGCTTTACCAGCATAAAATGCAAAGGCTAACATTACAAAATCAATCCCCCAAATGTAGAATCTCCAAAGTCCCATACGGTTCTCAACTATGTCCCATTCATTTTGGCGACCTAAAAACCAATATTCAGGATACGTAAATTGCTGACCAATTTCAATAGCTACCCAAATAAAACAAAATACAGTTACTATTTTCATAAGAGCATTTGGGCTCACTTTCCATATTCTCAACATATAATAAAAAAACAATCCATAATAGGTTGCAATATACCCGTAAAAGTAAGAATGAAAACTAGCATGCCAATCCCCCATAGCAGGAATAATGCTGAAAAACGCTGAAATTAAGGTCCAATTCACAACATTAGTCATCTCTCCACTTGTTATTCGCCGACAATAATAGATACACAAGCAAAATAAGAAGAAACCAATAAAAAATGAAGGTTTAGACAGCCATCCTCCCCAGCTTAAATATATTGAAGACCATCCACAAAAAGCTATAAATAACGTAAGATATATAACAGCTTTTTTCGTTACACTTATTTTTTTATAAGCAGGCAAATTCATTTTATATAAAATATTCTATTGAACTGTTTTTATGATAACCATAACTATATGCTTTCTTCTCACGATATCCAATAATTTTAGCAGGTGTTCCTCCTACAATAGTATATGGGGGAACATCTTTTGTTACAATTGCACCTGATGCAACTACAGCTCCTTCCCCAATGGTAATGCCTGGAAGTATTATCGACCGACAACAAATCCAAGCATAATCGCCAATAGTGACAGATGATCCTTTACCAGCAAAGTATATGTCGTTGTAATCATGATTTAATGTCCATATAATTGCTTCGTACGCAATTACTACATTTTTACCTATAATTAATCCCTTACGACCATCTAGCAAAACTCTAGGGCCAATAGAGACGCCATCATTAACGGCAATTCCCTTAGGATTTCTTATGTGAAATCCTTGATAAAATCGAACATTCTTGGCTAAATTCATTCCAAATAATTTAAGAATATAATATCTTAATCTTATACTTGGGAAATTGGACACTAAACTATTTATTACATACCAAACTAAGCCATATTTGATAGCGCGCAAATGTGAAATCAATCTCATAAACCAAACAATAATCTTTTTAAGATCTTACTTACTTTCAAAGTATCCAAATATGGATAATATTTCACTTTTTCCATCTATTATAAAAAATCATTTCTTTAATTACTTCTTTAATTGTTTTCTTCACCTCGTGAATATGATACATCGTTCTTAATTTGGTAAAATTAACATGAAGATTTTTTTCAATTAAAGACTCCCAATCTTCATTGTCCAGATTATTATAAATAAGATATCTTTCCTTGGGAATCATTCTATTGGAACTTTTTAATGCATCTTGAGAGAAAGCCTCATTTTCTGATAATTCAACCAAATTAACTTGACTATCAATATGATCTAAAAGAAATTTCCCTTTATGAGTATTGCATAATATTAATGATATTCCTTTCTTTAGATTTTTGTTCTGAAAAAGTTCAGAACGTTTCTTTGATATTCCCCACGCATCTCCTATTGTTATATCTCCAAAACGATTGGTATCTCTAAATTGACAAGAATAGCAGGATTCTCTAAGGGTATAATTAATACCATCTTCACTATAGGCATAGCAACGATAAAGAGGCGAACAACTTCCATGTATTTCTATATGAGCATAACTCTTATTGTTACTGATATCAAAATTAATAACACCACCGTATATCCATGGATATTTCTCCTTACTTCTAAATCTAAAATTACTTACTTTACCTCTATTAAACTTGCAACTCCAATAATCTACTTCTTTTTGAAGTAGCCTATAACTGTATACACCATGACAAATCAAATCTATTGTATACAATTTTTTATATTCTTTTTGCAAAAAGGCTTTTAATCCTGCAATTTGACAAGGTGTCCCTATATAAAGTACAGTTTTATCTTTATTTAGAAGTTGTTTAGCCAGAGAATATGTACTTCCTGTATCGCTTTGAATATATTTTGAATTTCTAGCTTCTTGCAAAAGAGAATAATTATCTATACATCTATGTTTTGCTTTCCATTCATCTTCATCTAGAATAACCCCAAAAACATATCCGCCTATAGATAAAACATACTCGGCCATCATTGTACAAGCGCCAATAGTCGCACTCATACGTGAATAATCATTGTCTTTATTAGTTGCAGCAAAACATTGTTTATATTCTCCTACGTTTGATTGGTGTGAATTAACTTCAGGACAAATTTTATCACATAATCCACATTGCACACATTTCTCTTGATTTAATATTGGAAATAAGAAGCCTTCATTATCTTCTACCATATCAATTGCATGTTTTGAGCATATTTGAGCACATGCACCACAACCACTGCAATTTAGTTTATTACAGGTAAATACTGAACTTTTGAAATCTATTGATTTATTTTTATTACTCTGCATAATTTATTCGCCATTTTATATGGGAGATATCTATAGATATGATAAATCAACCAAGAAGAACGATAGGCCTTTTCATATTTAATGTAAAAACATCTTGGAGATTGTTTTGCCAACATTTTATCTATCATCGCATCATATCTATAATCATAATTCCAAGAATCAAGTTCATTGTAATATTTTATCAAATTATCAATACCTTTTTCCAGATTAAATTCAAACGTCAAAGATGGAACAGCCTTTTTTATTTTTTTATTATCAAATGAGGCATCTAATCCCCGATCCCCCATTAATAATTGCTTTTCAGAAGGCATATATTTTGTTATATCTTTGGCATCTACATGATATATAGTACTTTTTAAATTCAATTTAGCAAGAAAAATACTCCAGAATTCATTCCATGTATATTGATAATCACTCGTTATGTGAAAATCTTCATTTATTGCTGCATTATTAGAAAATAACCCAACCACACCTTTAGCAAAATCTGATATATAAGTTAATGTCGTTATGTTATTACCTTCATTCCAAACAAACATTGGTTTTCCATTTTTTAATCTTTCAATAATTGTTCTATGATATTTATAAGAGGGAGCTATTCCAAAAGGTATCCTTTCGTCATCATATGTAATATAAGGACGAATTATAGTATAATAGCATGATGCATTTTGGGATAACTTGACCAGCTCTTTTTCCGAATTATATTTTTCAACATTGTAGTCCCAATTCATATTGGGTTTAGGCGAATCTTCTTTTATCGGAAAATCTTCCTCATTTCTTCGATAAACGCAAGCAGAAGAAATAAAAATGTATTGTTTACAATTATTTTTTAATATAGGGAAAACCCGAGATATATCCGCAGGATTACGTGATAAAAAGTCAACAACCACATCGAAATTACATGAATGCAATGCTTCTTTCCAAGTTTCAACTTTTTTAAAATCACCTATGATTCTATGTACGCTATCCGGAATATGTTTTTTATGTATTCCACGATTTAGTACAGTTATATCCCAACCTTTATTTAAAGCTTCTTTAAGAACTCCCATACTAAGAGTTCCTGTTCCTCCCAGAAGTAACACTTTTTTTTTATCCACGTTTTTTTATTTTATTCCTAATAAAAGAAATTACAACTTGCCTTTCTTGTCTTTTACAACCAACATAAAATATTGTAATTGATACTGATATAAAACAGGTAAGAATATTACCTATAAAAGCAAATAAATTTATACTGTTTATAGAGATTTTCAACAGCAAAGGAACTAGCGCTGAAATTATGGTTACACACATTACATTTAATATCACTTTTGTTATAAAAGATAATGCTGATAATCCTATCATTCCTTTTAAAAACAACAACCTTAACAATAAGCATAACACAGAAATCGTTAACGCTATATACATAGTAGAATATGGAGAGAAACCTATTTTTAATGCAATATATGAAATAGGAAAATTCAACAAGTTTAATCCCCCTACAATTATTTGGTAATTCTTAATCTTTCCAGTTGCCAACAATGCTGTAACTAAAGGATTTGAAATAGATTCTACCATAGCTAAAATCAATGTGAGTTGAACAAAAATAATAGTAAATTGAGGAACTGTCTTCAACCATAAAAGTAAAATATATTCAGTATTTATCAGAATAGGTAAAGATAAAAAGAGAAGCATATAAAAGGATAATCGGGCACCTTGATGTAATAGAGCAAACATATACTCCTTATTCCCAGACGCATACGATTTAGTAATTTGCGGATTCAACGCCATCATAAAATTATTAACAAATCCTATTATAGCACTATTTACTTGTGTAGATACTCCTCTAGCAGCATTAACAACTGGTCCACAAAAAACATTTAAAATTACATTAACACCTTGTTCTCTTAACACAAAAGCTGATGCTCCTATAAAATTCCAACTGGCAAAGCCAAACATACTCTTCAATAATTTTCTATCCCAGCAAAAGTGATAAGTACATTCTTCAAAATGTTTACGACAGTAACAAGTGTAGGTTAGTCGAATAACAGCCGCAACCAAACACATAAGAATGGCATAGAAAACTAGTCTGTCAATAGGCGAAACGACAATCAAAAATGCAATGGTCAGTTTGCCTATAACCTCTAATATGGAGATATATGCGAAAACTGACATCTTCTCATGCGCTATGATTTCCGCATTATATGGAACACTTATAAGATTTATGACAAAAGTGACAATAGAAAATTGAAGTACCCAGTTAGCTGCCACTATTCTATCTACTGGAATAGTCATCTTAGAATTAAGAAACCATACGCCAATAGATTCTATTAATACGACAATAATCAAAGATAACAACATTTGAATAGTAACCGATGCTGAAAATATTTTATTCAGTTTACATTGATCACCTTTCCCTAATTCAAAAGTAATAAATCGACTAATAGCGGTAGACAATGAGCCCGATATTACTGAAAACATAGCCACAACGCCACCAACAACATTATATATACCAAAATCTTCAACTCCCAAAGCATTCAATATGACACGTGATGTATACAAACTCACGATCATCATAAAGAGCATACGAACGTAGAGAAGAAGTGTATTCTTCGCTATGCGTTTATTATTGTCTGTTACTTGAGACATCTTAATAATTCAGGGCTAATTCACCTATTTCAAGCAACGGGCAAACTTTTTTAGTACAACCCCTTGGTTATAATCTATAGTATACGGAATATTTTCATCAAAAGCCCATTGATAACGCTGGTCATAAGGAAGGGATTTCAACGCATTCAATATAGAACCATTATCACCCGGGATGTATATCCTTGAACAAAATTCATTCCAAAAACCTTTTTTTATAGCAGCGTAATATTCTTTCAATTCATCTTTTGTAAAAGTTGGTATATAGTCTCGAATTTCATACCCCAAATTTTCTAATTCATGAGTCAAATCATCAACTGATGAGCCGGGATTATTAACCTGATTTGCCAAAACAGTCCTGTTTGACAGCACTAGCTTATCACGATTACAAGCCTTCCAATGATTCATCAAAATATCATCAGGAAAAAGATCTTTGCCACCATGAAATTCATCAAAAATACGTTGAGCTATTTTGGGGTCATGCTTAAATCGCACCATTTGTAGTCGTAAAAAGGTGTTAAAATCCTGTCCCTTTGTCAACTTATAAAGAAAGCCATACTGTTTGCCACTACGTGGAAAAACCTGTAATCCTATTGTTGTAAGTGGAACTATCTTGAAGTCAGCATCAATATCCAACGAATAATAATAAAGGACACCAGCTACGTGCTCTTTATCTAAAATGGGCGAATAGGTATCTGTCTTCCAATCGTAATCGGTAGTTGCAAAAAACGCTGCCACTTGCGGACTACTGGTCATGTCCAGAAAACATGTTTTATTGTAATAATGCTGAGTCAAACCCAACAAATTCATCTCAAAGCGAAATTGTTGTCCATTCAGTTCAACACCAAGGTCTAGTAGCTGAACTAAAGGATGTGACAACATTAAGAGCTCCATTTCCTGCCCAATTGCCAATTCTTCAATATATTGTTTCTGTTCATTTTTGCGAAACAGACTTGGAGTACAAGGAGAATGAAACTCAGTCTCACCACGAAACAGAAATTTTCTCTCATGCAGATTAGGTTTCAACGAATATCTACCCGATGCCAATCGAGACATAACGAAACTTTCTGATGGTGCATTATTGAAATATCCGCTATAAGGATAATTTAAACTGTCCACCGGAATCAGTTTTGATTTCATTCCAGGCTTCAAAAAAGATGAAGTCGGCTGTTCTGGCACACAAGGAGCAACTTGTCTCTTCCTGTCTGAAGCCAATGCTTTTTGTTCATTCTTTAACACATATTCTAGTGCATCATCTATATTCGGAAATATATATTCGTTTCCTGTTACCATAACACATTTAGTTGCCTATTGTTTCTCTCCTATCGGTTCCACATATCCAACCGGCATATCCGCACAAGCACACCCCAGCATATTCAACCGGACAGCAATTTTACTTCTACCATCTACCATAACCAGTTCTCCTACAAGCCCTGTCAAGGGACCTTTAATGACACGCACTTTTTCACCACGTGCCAAAGGAGCACTATTCATACAGATTGCCTCTTCGGAATAGTCAAGCATAAAACGGAAACGAGCCATTTGTTCATCAGGAATGATAGTCGGACTGCTCTCACCACGCATTACCATATACCGACTAACTGTAGAAAAGGAAAGAACCTCTTTACGTTCTTTGGGATCAGCGTGTACAAAAACCATCATCGGAAGCAATACGGATTCAACCACTTTACGGCGGTCACTCCATTGATGTACTTCTTGCTGGACTGGTACAAAATTTTCAATCCCTATTTTATCTAAACGCTCGGCTACTTTCTTTTCATGATGCATACGGACCAGAGCGACATACCAGCGTTTAGAGTGTGCTACGCCTTCCCCTGTCCCAATACTAGGCCCAGCACTTAAAGTTTCTTTCGTTAGAATCATACTTTTTTACCCCTTATTTTTCCGTTACTTCTTAGGTAACGGATAAGGTACTCATTCACAGAAAAACAGATGAAAGCAGAAAAACATGGACAGGAACTGCCTACAAAGATGTTTTTCTAACCTACGTGAAGGGAAAACATCTTTGGAAACAGAGTACAGGAATTTCAGGCATGATCAAACAGAATCATCATGTCCTGATATATTTTTGTTGCATATTTCAACAATTCAGAAAAAAAAGAAGATTTTACTTGTTTACTATTTGTATTTTTGCATATCTTTGCACCGAATAATTATCCGTTACCTAAGAAGTAACGGAAACATTTCGCCCTTGATTTCTAACACTTTATCGTTAACTATCAACCTAAACGATAGTTTCTAATGT
The DNA here is from genome assembly GCF_003602705.1 of Bacteroides sp. AM16-13. Taxonomy (NCBI): domain Bacteria; kingdom Pseudomonadati; phylum Bacteroidota; class Bacteroidia; order Bacteroidales; family Bacteroidaceae; genus Bacteroides; species Bacteroides sp. AM16-13. Next base: position 20,538 of record NZ_QTLK01000015.1, on the reverse strand, counting down.
AAGATAAATTCCCTTTATTTACCTCTGTACGTTCTTTGAGTTCAAAACCTTTTAAATAGATTTGTGTCGTTTTTATAGATTTATGCCCCAATGATTCACTGATCATTTCAATTGGCACTCCACGATACTTCGCTGTCGTTGCCCAAGAATGGCGCAGTGTATAAGAAGAAACCGGAGATTTTAACCGTAAAACTCTCGCCAAATCCTTCAAACTATTATTAAAATTCCGAAGAGCAGACTGATATTCACGGTATGCTCTTTCATCTTTGCGTTTCTTGTTATTACAAAGTATATCAAATAGATAGTCCGGACAATCGGGAATGGGTTCCTGATTACTCCAGAGTTGATTTATCATTCCCCTGGCGGTATCCAATACTTCGACGCTCATGGGAGTTTTCGTCTTGATTCGATTATAGCGCAACACGCTCTGATCTAAAGCTGATTTTTCCAAATGTGCCAAATCAGCAAATGACATTCCACAAAACTGAAACATCAGGGCGGCAATAATTTGTGTACGACGTAAACGTTCCGATTTGGGATCTTCATACAAAAGCTTATGTAATTCACCGGCAGACAAAGCTTTCTTTTGCCGGACATCCACACCTGTATAGACATCATGAAACAATCGAGGAACATAAGGGGCACTCCCCGCTTCCACTCCCCGATTGTAAATACTACGAAGCATACGCATATACGTAGAAATCGTATTGGGCTTCAAACCACACTCATAAAGATACTGACCATAACGTCGTAAACGTTCCTTGGTAACTTGCTTGAACGACACATTCAATGTACCACAATACCTCCCGAAAGAATAAAGGGCGTTCTTATAAACGTGCGCCGTAGAATAACGCCCTTCCTTTCGTAAACGATTGATGTAGTTCTCACCACATCGACTAAATCCATTTTTATTCATCATTTGCATCACTAGTTATTTTATATATATACTATTTGGCAAGCGACAAAAGAACAAATCTTTTTGCAGGTTCAATTTCACTTTCCAGATATTATTTTCAAATTAACATTCATTAATATTGCAAAAATTAACTAATTATGAGAAGCGAAAAATCTAAAAAAGGAAGTAAAAACAACAAAGCAAAAAGAAATGTTCAAACAGTGGAAAAAGCCCCCAGAAGACAGTCAAAGGAAGAAATCATCAGTGAAGAAGAACTGGAAAACAGAATAGCAATCAGTGGAGATATCCGCCTTTATCTCACCATGCATTTGAGAATCTTTATTGATGGATATTTCCACCATCCTAAGAAAAAAAAGCTGATAAATCTGGCCCAATATATCTATGACCAAAAAGTATTATACATTCACAAGCATGGCGGCTATAAGTTAATGGAACTTAGCAGTATACATGCAGAATTGGCGGCATTGAAAAAGTCTGTCGAAGAAGAATATATGAAAGAGAAAAAGGAAAAAAGAGAACAGGCTGAAAAGCTTAAAAGCAAGTACTAAGAAAAAATAATGGGACAAGTGAAATATAAGACCTACCTTCGCCGCCGTTTTCAACCGGTCGGAAAACAACAAGAATTTCTCTCAAAAAATAGTGACGGTATGCTGTTGTCATAGCGTCACTATAATGAAAGGATAGTAACGCTATGACAACAGCATACCGTCACTATCCGACAGGGGATATTTATGTTTAAATAAAAACTTAATTTTTCAATCAAAAAACAGAAGAAAATGAGACAAAAGATCAAGAAAGGCAAGTTGGAAGCTTGCAAATTAGTATGGAAAAAACGTATTACTGCCGAAAAGGGGATTTCGGATAAATGTGCAGAGAGAATTGTACAGGAGTGCATTAAACTAATAGAACACATGTTGTATGGAAATGCAATGATAGCTTTTCATAAGCAGGATGGTACGTTCTGCCTGGAAAGAGGAACACTGGTAGGATATGAAAAATTCTTTCATAGAGAATTTAATATCACAGCACAACAAGAGTCTATTATCTATTGGAGTGAAGAACAAAAAGGATGGAGAAGATTCATGATCGGAAACCTGATGGAATGGAAAGCTATTGTATAGTTTTTAATAAAAAATACTGAATAATGAATATGATTAATAAAGGGATACCTTACTTCCCGACACCAGCAAACTTTTTTGACGAAGAGGTTATGGAGTTATTAGAAGCAAAATTCGGAGTGTTAGCTTCTTACATGGTCATGAGATTGCTTTGCAAAATCTATAAAGAGGGATATTACATCTCTTGGGGGAAAGAACAAAATCTTATTTTCGTCCGCAAAGTAGGTGGCGGGATCAAAGAGGACATGATGGAAAAGATTGTCGATCTGTTATTGGAAAAAGGATTTTTCCATAAAGAAACCTACGAGAAACACGGTATACTCACTTCGGAACAGATTCAAAGAGTGTGGTTCGAAGCTACGACACGAAGAAAAATAGATTTCTCACAACTACCTTATTTATTAGAGACCAAACAGAGAAAAAGGATACACAAGGATGAGTTGAACAAGGAAAATGCTAACATTTTTCCAACTCAAGAGGAGGTGAGTTCAGAAAATGCAGACATTTCTCGACAAACTAAACTAAAGGAAACTAAACTAAATACTGAAGAAGAAGAAATAAGCGATGCTTCGTTTGAAATTCCGGGGTATGCATACAATCAGGCCACACACAACATGAACGGACTGATAGAAAGCCTGGAACGCCACAAAGTGACTAATTTGAAAGAGAGGCAGACGATTCTCCGGTTATCAGACTATGGTAGGAAAGGCACCCAAGTATGGAAACTACTCTCCAATACGGCCTGGAGCAAAATCGGAGCACCGGGGAAATATATCATTGCAGCACTAGCCAGCGGACGGAAATAAACCGACTGATTAAAAGCTGATAAAAAAGGTACGAAAAATCTGTGCTTTTCACAAATTCTTCGTACCTTTACGCTCCGGTAAAACAAGTTCTATCCACATAAAAGATAACAAAATGGAAAACAGAAGTTTAGTAACCATTGCCGAACATTCTAAAGAAAAAATCCTCTACATGCTCGAAATGGCGAAGCAGTTTGAAATGAACCCCAATCGCCGGTTATTACAAGGAAAGGTAGTAGCAACCCTGTTCTTCGAACCTTCCACCCGTACCCGCTTGAGTTTTGAAACAGCTGCCAACCGTCTCGGTGCACGAGTAATCGGATTCTCTGACCCCAAGGCCACCAGCTCTTCCAAAGGGGAAACACTTAAAGACACGATCATGATGGTGAGTAACTATGCAGATATTATCGTCATGCGACACTATCTCGAAGGAGCTGCACGATATGCCAGCGAAGTAGCCCCGGTGCCCATTGTCAATGCAGGTGACGGAGCTAACCAGCACCCGTCGCAGACGATGCTCGATCTTTACTCTATCTACAAGACGCAAGGAACGCTGGAAAATCTGAATATTTTCCTAGTGGGTGACTTGAAATACGGCCGCACCGTACATTCTTTGCTGATGGCGATGCGACACTTTAATCCGACTTTCCATTTTATCGCTCCTGAAGAATTGAAAATGCCGGAAGAATACAAACTTTACTGCAAAACGCACCAAATAAAATACGTTGAACATACAGACTTTTCCGAAGAGATTATCGCCGACGCCGATATTCTGTATATGACCCGTGTGCAACGCGAACGTTTCACCGACCTGATGGAATATGAACGGGTGAAGAATGTATATATTCTCCGTAACAAAATGTTGGAAAACACACGTCCGAACCTGCGTATCCTGCACCCGCTTCCCCGTGTCAACGAAATTGCTTACGATGTGGATGACAACCCGAAAGCATATTATTTCCAACAGGCACAAAACGGTCTGTATGCCCGCGAAGCAATCCTTTGCGATGTATTAGGTATCACATTAGAGGACGTTAAAAACGATATTTTATTATGAGCGAAAATAAACAAGCATTGCAAGTAGCTGCCCTGAAAAACGGAACAGTGATTGACCATATCCCATCTGAAAAGCTCTTCACCGTAGTGCAACTGCTCGGTGTGGAACAAATGACAAGCAATATCACGATCGGATTCAACCTCGACAGTAAAAAACTAGGCAAAAAAGGGATCATCAAAATTGCAGATAAATTCTTTTGTGACGAAGAGATCAACCGTATTTCGGTAGTAGCACCGCACGTCAAACTGAACATTATCCGCGATTACGAGGTAGTAGAAAAGAAAGAGGTAAAAATGCCGGATGAGCTTCGTGGCATCGTGAAATGTGCCAATCCGAAATGTATTACCAACAATGAACCGATGAGCACCATCTTTCATGTGATAGATAAGGATAATTGCATCGTGAAATGCCATTATTGCGAAAAAGAACAGAAACGAGAAGAAATAACAATCCTCTAACTTCAGCTCACCACAGATTACACGGATTCACACAGATTTTTATTTTATGGAATAATAATATCTATATCTGTGTGAATCTGTGTAATCTGTGGTAAAAAATGACAACTATGAAACAGGACTGGAAACCAGGAACGATGATTTATCCGCTGCCGGCTGTACTAGTCAGTTGCGGAAAAGAGGAAAGCGAATATAATATGTTCACAGTAGCATGGACGGGTACGATTTGCACGAACCCGCCCATGTGTTACATATCCGTACGTCCGGAACGCCATTCATACGATATTATCAAAAAAAATATGGAGTTTGTCATCAACCTGACAACCAAAGATATGGCTTTTGCCACCGACTGGTGCGGAGTTCGTTCGGGACGTGATTATCATAAATTCGAAGAGATGAAACTGACACCCGGACAGTGTACGGTAGTCAGTGCCCCGCTGATTGAAGAATCACCTCTTTGCATTGAATGTCGTGTAAAAGAAATCATCTCTCTTGGTTCACATGATATGTTTATTGCCGACGTGGTAAATGTGCGTGCCGATGAACGGAACCTGAACCCCGAAACCGGAAAGCTGGAACTGGCGGAAGCTAATCCGCTGGTATATGTGCACGGAGGATATTACAATTTGGGAGAGAAAATCGGTAAGTTCGGTTGGAGTGTAGAAAAGAAAAAATCATAAAAGGAACGATACTGTCATGGATATGCTGCGTAAATTCATTTTTTTAGGTTTATTAGTTGCAGCCGGCAGCCCGGTTGTCGGACAGAATTATAACGCAGACAGAGTAGACCGTCCCAACACAAAAAAAATAAATATCGGTATCAAAGCGGGCTTCAACTCTTCCATGTTCATGGTGTCTGAACTGAAAATTAAAGATGTAACTATCGATGAGGTGCAGAATAACTATAAGATTGGTTATTTCGGTGCTCTCTTCATGCGCATCAATATGAAAAAGCATTTCATTCAGCCTGAAGTGTCGTATAATGTAAGCAAATGTGAGATTACGTTCGACAAACTCGGTTCCCAGCATCCTGCCATCGAGCCTGATTACGCATCGGTGCAATCGGTGTTGCACAGTGTCGATTTTCCCGTTCTATATGGATATAACGTAGTGAAAAAAGGACCTTACGGAATGTCTATCTTCGCAGGTCCCAAGCTTCGCTACCTATGGGGAAAGCACAATGAAATCACTTTTAAGAATTTCGACCAAAAGGGTATTCACGAAAAATTGTATCCGTTCAATGTCAGCGCAGTGATTGGCGTAGGTGTCAACATCTCACGTATCTTCTTCGATTTCCGCTACGAACAAGGTATAGGAAACATCTCCAAGTCTATCATTTATGACAATATCAACTCCGACGGCAGTACGGGTGTGAGCAACATTATTTTCCGTCGCCGTGACAGCGCGTTAAGTTTTTCATTGGGATTCATTCTTTAAGAATAAAATATCATTAAATCCCGCTTTTTACTAACATTTTTCTTGCTGTTCCTTCATTCTTTATTTATTTTCATTAACTTTGTGCGCTTAAAATAGGTATCTCGAATTAGAAATTTAATCTTACTTATAAAAGAATGAAAAGAGACGACATCATTTTCGACATCATCGAAAAAGAGCATCAACGCCAGTTGAAAGGAATCGAGCTGATTGCATCAGAAAACTTTGTGAGTGACCAGGTAATGCAGGCAATGGGTTCTTGCCTGACTAACAAGTACGCAGAAGGTTATCCCGGCAAACGTTACTACGGAGGTTGCGAAGTAGTAGACCAAAGCGAACAAATCGCTATCGACCGCCTGAAAGAAATTTTCGGCGCTGAATGGGCAAACGTACAGCCACACTCGGGAGCACAAGCTAATGCGGCTGTTTTCCTTGCTGTTCTGAATCCGGGCGACAAATTCATGGGATTAAATCTGGCACACGGCGGACACCTGTCTCACGGTTCATTAGTGAACACTTCCGGTATCATCTATACTCCTTGCGAATATAACCTGAACCAGGAAACAGGACGCGTTGATTACGACCAGATGGAAGAAGTCGCTCTTCGTGAGAAACCAAAAATGATTATCGGTGGTGGTTCTGCATACTCTCGTGAATGGGATTACAAACGTATGCGTGAAATCGCTGACAAAGTAGGCGCTATCCTGATGATCGACATGGCTCATCCTGCCGGTCTGATCGCTGCCGGAGTGCTCGAAAATCCGGTTAAATATGCACATATCGTCACTTCTACTACACATAAAACACTTCGCGGACCTCGTGGTGGTGTCATCATGATGGGTAAGGATTTCCCCAATCCATGGGGTAAGAAAACTCCGAAAGGTGAGATCAAGATGATGTCTCAATTACTGGATTCTGCCGTTTTCCCGGGTATCCAAGGCGGACCGTTGGAACATGTAATTGCTGCTAAAGCAGTTGCTTTCGGTGAAATCCTGCAACCTGAATTTAAGGAATATGCTAAACAAGTACAGAAAAATGCTGCCGTACTTGCACAGGCTTTGATCGACCGTGGCTTTACCATCGTTTCCGGTGGTACAGACAATCACTCTATGTTGGTCGACCTGCGTAGCAAATATCCTGATCTGACAGGTAAAGTGGCAGAAAAAGCATTGGTTTCTGCTGATATTACCGTTAACAAGAACATGGTTCCGTTCGACAGCCGTTCGGCTTTCCAGACTTCCGGTATCCGTTTAGGTACTCCTGCTATCACAACTCGTGGTGCAAAAGAAGACTTGATGCTCGAAATTGCAGAAATGATCGAAACTGTATTGTCTAACGTAGAAAATGAGGAAGTTATTGCACAAGTACGTGCACGCGTCAATGAGACAATGAAAAAATATCCTCTTTTCGCTTACTAAAACACAATTTTAAAGCTAGTAATTGTAAACTGTTATTAGCTTAATTCCCATTTAAGGTCTGCTCTTTACGAAAGGAGCAGGCCTTTTTTTATTTATTAACGGTCCCGTTCGAACTATCTTTCCGGAATTTCGTTTTTGTTACTATAAAAGAAATATATGATGTCATATATCACCCACAACAAGTACGAATTCAACCGTACAGTGTGCAAGAAGAGAAAAGAGAAGCACACTGGACTCTATATACAGTCATCCCCGTCTTTCCACATTTATTTTATAGGGAAAGACGGGGATTTATTTTTATCGGCATAGCGCCAGAACAAGTGTTCTTTAAGTGTATATCAGCTCAATCCTTCTATTTCTCCATCCACAATATCAATATGCAATGCTTGCGGTTCTTTAGGCAATCCCGGCATACGAAGAATTTCTCCGGCAATGGCTACAATCATTTCAGCTCCGTTATTGATTACAATATCTTTAATATGGAACTCGAAGTTGTTCACCGCGCCATAAATCTTAGGATCGGCAGAGAATGAATACTGTGTTTTAGCAATACAAACCGGATAATGAGTGATGCCCATTTTCTCGATCAGTTTGATACGGTTGCGTGCAATACTGCTGTAAGTAATAACGCTGGCTCCGTAAATATTAGTAGCCACCTTTTCAATCTTCTGCTGTATATTATCTTCTTCCTTATATGTATAACGCAAAGGTTCGGACGGATTATTTTCGATTGTATCTACCACCAGGCGGGCCATGTCTACTGCCCCCTCTCCTCCTTCACTGAACGCATTGTTGATGGCAAAACCGACTCCCAACTGTTCGCAATGCTCACGCAGCAATTCCATTTCTTCATCGGTATCGGACGCAAACTTATTGAAAGCTACGATAACCGTCTGACCGAATGAACGAAGATTACGGACATGTTTGTCCAGATTACGCAATCCTTCTTTCAGTCCTTCCATATTCGGTTCTTTGATACGGTCGAGACTGACACCTCCGTGCATCTTCAATCCTTGTGCCGTAGCGACAATCACCGTGAGACGCGGTTGGAGTCCACTCTTGCGGCACTTGATATTGTAGAACTTCTCCGCACCAAGATCGGCACCGAATCCGGCTTCTGTAATTACATAATCGCCGAAAGACATTGCCAATTTAGTGGCCAGAATAGAGTTACAACCATGCGCAATATTAGCGAACGGACCGCCGTGTACAAAAGCAGCGGTTCCTTCGGTAGTCTGCACCAGATTAGGATGGATGGCATCTTTCAGCAACACAGTGATAGCTCCTGCCACTCCCAGATCTTTTACGGTAAAAGGCTGGTCATCATAAGTGAAGCCCAACAGGATGTTTTCAATACGGCGACGCAAATCACTCACATCTTTGGAAAGACAAAGAATCGCCATAATTTCCGAAGCAGGAGTAATATCGAAACCGGACTCCTGGGTAATCCCGTTGGATTTAGGTCCAAGACCGACAACGATGCTGCGCAACGAACGGTCGTTCACATCAAGCACTCTCCGCCAAAGGATTTCTTTCAATCCGAAACCTTTTGCCTGGTTCTGATAGAGATAATTGTCGAGCAATGCCGAAATCATGTTATGGGCAGAGGTGATGGCGTGAAAATCCCCCGTAAAATGAAGGTTAATCTTATCCATCGGAAGCACTTGTGCATATCCTCCACCGGCCGCTCCTCCTTTCATTCCGAAACAAGGACCGAGAGACGGTTCGCGAAGAGCGACAATCGCATTCTTTCCAATTTTATTCAGTCCCAAAGCAAGACCGATAGATACGGTAGTTTTGCCAATGCCCGCTTTGGTTGCCGTGATAGCAGTGACCAGGATGAGATTGCTTTTCTTCACTTTCTCTTCATCAATCAGTTGTTCAGGGATCTTTGCGATGTAGCGGCCATAATTCTCCACTTCCTCGCGAGGAATTCCGACACCTTCGGCAACTTGCTTAATCTTCTTCAGCTCAATGCTGCGAGCAATTTCTATGTCTGATTTCATACAGAATATGATTAGTTTTATTTTTGAAAGAACAAAAGTATAACAAAAAAGCGAAATAGAGAAATTTAAAGTTCATCGGATATTTATATATCTATTTATCATAAACACTATAAACTCTTTTCACGCAATAACTGTTGTAAATGACATAACCTAAAACAACAACTTAATTATGGAATGGATTATTAATCAACTAAGGGTACACCCTGAACTTGCTATTTTCCTGACACTCTTTGCCGGATTCTGGCTGGGCAGACTCAAAATAGGGAAATTCTCATTAGGGACAGTCACCAGTGTTCTGCTGGTCGGAGTGTTGGTCGGGCAACTGAATATCACTGTGGATGGCCCGATGAAAGCTGTGTTCTTTCTGCTTTTCCTGTTTGCCGTCGGCTATAAGGTAGGTCCGCAGTTTTTCCGCGGATTGAAAAAGGATGGGCTGCCACAGGTGGGATTCGCTGTACTGATGTGTATTGTCAGCCTGGCAGCACCGTGGATACTCGCCAAAATCATGGGATACCATGTAGGGGAAGCTGCCGGACTTTTGGCAGGCTCACAGACCATATCCGCCGTGATCGGCGTGGCAAGCGATACAATCAACCAATTGGGAATCAGCGATGCGCAAAAAGCAACATTCATCAATGCGATTCCGGTAGCTTACGCTGTAACTTATATCTTCGGTACAGCCGGTTCTGCATGGATTCTAGCTTCTCTCGGCCCCAAAATGCTGGGCGGACTGGATAAGGTGAAAGCCGACTGCAAAGAACTGGAGGCTCAAATGGGAACATCGGAAGCTGATGAACCCGGATTTTCCCCGGCTCTTCGTCCGGTGGTATTCCGTGCCTATAAAATCACCAATGAATGGTTCGGCAAAGGAAAGAAAGTCAGTGAACTCGAAACATATTTATGCAAGAATGATAAACGGCTGTTTGTAGAGCGGATTCGTCAAAGAGGAGTAGTGAAAGATGTTGATCCGAACCTGATTCTTCGCAAAAATGACGAAGTGGTGCTAAGCGGACGCCGTGAGTTTGTTATCGGAGAAGAAGACTGGATCGGTCCGGAAGTGATCGACGCACAATTATTGGATTTTCCGGCGGAAACTCTTCCCGTAATGGTGACTCACCGGACGTTTGCCGGGGAAACGGTAGCCAAAATCCGGGCACAGAAATTTATGCACGGAGTCAGTATCCGTAACATCAAGCGTGCCGGAATCAATGTTCCGGTATTATCCAAAACAGTTGTGGATTCGGGAGATATTCTCGAGCTCACCGGTCTTAAACATGAAGTGGAAGGCGCTGCCAAACAAATGGGTTACATTGACCGTCCGACCAATCAGACGGATATGATTTTCGTCGGCCTGGGCATTTTGCTCGGTGGTCTCTTCGGCGCACTGGCTATCCATCTGGGAGGTGTTCCTATCAGTCTTTCTACCAGTGGCGGTGCATTGATTGCCGGACTTCTGTTCGGTTGGTTACGCAGCAAGCATCCTACTTTCGGAGGTATCCCCGAACCCTCTTTATGGGTATTGAATAATGTAGGGCTGAATATGTTTATCGCAGTGGTCGGCATTGCTGCAGGTCCCAGTTTTATAGCCGGATTCAAGGAAGTCGGAATCAGTCTGTTTATTGTCGGTGCACTGGCAACAGCCATCCCTCTTCTCGCAGGATTGCTGATGGCGAGATACCTGTTCAAATTCCACCCTGCCCTTTCATTGGGATGCACGGCAGGAGCACGTACCACAACAGCTGCACTGGGAGCTATTCAGGATGCAGTGGAAAGTGATACACCTGCATTAGGGTATACAGTGACGTATGCAGTCGGCAATACGCTACTGATTATCTGGGGAGTCGTCATCGTGTTACTTATGTAAAACTATATAAATAAATATCATTATGGAAAAGAAAACAAATAACCCTGCCATTACGAAAAGTTATGCCAAGAAAATGGAAACGATCAGCCCGTTCGAGCTGAAAAACAAACTGATCGATATGGCAGACGAAAGCATTAAGAAAATAGCACATACCATGCTGAATGCGGGAAGAGGTAATCCGAACTGGATTGCTACCGAACCACGCGAAGCATTTTTTCTGTTGGGACAATTCGGACTTTGCGAATGTCGCCATGCGTTTTCACTGGAAGAAGGAATAGCAGGTATTCCGCAAAAGGCTGGAATAGCCGCCCGTTTCGAGGCTTTCCTGAAAGAGAATGAAAAAGCTCCGGGTGCTAATCTGCTGAAAGAGGGCTACAATTATATGTTGATGGAGCATGCTGCCGATCCGGATACGCTGATTCACGAATGGGCGGAATCGGTCATCGGCGACCAGTATCCTGTGCCCGACCGTATTTTACATTTTACAGAGTTAATCGTGCAGGATTACTTGGCACAAGAGATGTGTGACCGCCGTCCGCCGAAAGGGACTTTTGACCTTTTCGCCACCGAAGGAGGTACGGCAGCCATGTGTTATCTGTTCGATTCTTTGCAAGAGAATTTCCTGTTGAATCAGGGAGATGCCATTGCCTTGATGATTCCCGTGTTCACTCCTTATATAGAAATCCCGGAATTGCGACGCTATCAGTTTGACGTTACCGAAATTTCTGCCGACCAGATGACTCCTGACGGATTGCACACCTGGCAGTATAAGGATGAAGATATAGACAAGTTGAAAGACCCGCGGATCAAAGCGTTATTTATCACCAATCCGAGTAATCCGCCCAGTTACGCACTTAGCAGGGAGACTACCGAACGTATCATCAACATTGTGAAGAATGACAATCCGAACCTGATGATTATTACGGATGATGTGTATGGAACGTTTATCCCTCATTTCCGTTCATTGATGGCAGAATTGCCACACAATACGCTTTGCGTTTATTCGTTCTCCAAATATTTCGGAGCTACGGGATGGAGAACCGCAGTGATTGCTTTACACGAAGACAACATCTACGACAAAATGATTGCCCGCCTGTCGGAGGAGCAGAAATCAATATTGAACAAACGTTATTCCAGTCTTAGCCTGCAACCGGAAAAGATGAAATTTATCGACCGCATGGTGGCTGACAGCCGGCAGATTGCGCTGAATCATACCGCAGGGCTTTCTCTACCTCAACAAATGCAGATGAGTTTGTTTGCCATCTTCTCGCTTCTGGATAAAGAAGATAGTTATAAAGCCAAGATGCAGGAAATTATTCATCGACGCCTGCATGCGTTGTGGGATAACACAGGGTTCACATTGGTAGAGGATCCGCTGCGTGCCGGATATTATTCGGAGATTGATATGCTGGTATGGGCGAAGAAATTCTACGGAGATGACTTCGTTGCTTATCTGCAAAAGACATACAATCCGCTGGATGTGGTTTTCCGTCTGGCAAACGAAACTTCACTCGTGCTGTTGAATGGCGGTGGCTTTGCCGGACCGAAATGGAGTGTGCGTGTGTCACTGGCTAATTTGAATGAGGCCGATTATGTGAAAATCGGACAAAGTATCAAACGTGTGTTGGAAGAATATGCCCAAACATGGAAAGCATCAAAAGAATGAACTAAGTAGTTCATTTTATAAATGGGAATTTAATTCAGACAGAAGAACATAAGAACAAAAAATAAAATAGCAGTTAAATAAGCAACAGAAATAATTTTCAAAGCGCAGCATTTATGTTCTTTTGTTCTTATGTCTGAAATATTTCTCGCTCTTATGTCTAAAAATAAATTAGCATTTATTTAAAGCGGGAGGTATCGACCTCTTCCCTCTTCTTCTCTTTGTATCCTCCGAATTTATAGTTAAACGAAACGCCGAACGTGCGGGTGGTCCGCATATAGTGGTTCTTCACATTCTGCAATCCGTAACGGACTTGTGTTGAAATGGTAGAGGTATTGAATATATCGTCACACTTCAACGTCAGTTGCGCTTTTCCTTTCGCAAAGGTGTAACGAAGCGCCGCATCCAGGTTTCCCGAACGGGGAAGATCAAAAATTCCTTGTATGGCTTTATTTTGATAGAATCCGGTCAAGGTGAGTTTTAAATCGGGTTTGGTGGAAAGGGTAAAGGTATTGTTCATCGTCAACACGAATGTATAGAGTTTGCGGTCAAACGGGATGTCCCAGAAATCACTGTCTTTCTGGCGATAGCGAAAGCCGATGGCTGTTATACGGGAGTCCAGCCATTTTTTCACCTTGAAAGGAACTGTCATCATTAATCCGGCCTGCGATGAAAAATCAAAATTGAAGAATTTGTAAATCTCCACCAAGCGTTCCGGTGATTGGTAAAGGGTTTGCATTTCGTTGTTTTTTGTATAACTATAAAAGACGGAAAAGACGTATTTGCTTTTCAGGATATAATTGAAGGTCGCTTCATAGTTCGTTGCAGGTTTGAGATAAGGATTGCCTTGAATTTCAGAATAAGCTCCCATGTAAGAAATAGCGTTTTGTACGCTCCAGTATTCAGGATATTCCTTGTCACTACTCAATGAGAGTTGCAGGACATGTCCGGCAGTGGGCATATAAGTCAGATTGGCTACCGGATAGAGGCTCCATTCATTCCAGATATCTGTATGATATTGCTCTGCTGCCAAGGAAACATCGGCCGAGAGTTTATCGCCAAAGTTCTTGCTAAGTCCTGCATAGACATTCAGAGTTTGTTCGCGACGGCGGGAGTCCATGTTATTATCCGGCAACAGGTGGTCTGTTTCAGGATCGTAATATTTTTGGTAACTATGGTCCAAAGCGGTTGTGTAAGCTATACCATAATTCAATCCCCATCCTTTGCCTAAGTTATGTTCTTGCCCGGCATAAAAACGCCATTGGTTGATTTGTTGTTTATCCCGGCTTAAGAAATTCATCGTTTCCGTTCCCAACGTACTATATAATAACTGGCTGCCGGGAGAATGGTAGTAAGTAAATGCTGCACCTGCTTTCAGTCCGAAAGGGGTTTGATAGTCCAGCTTCACATTATGGAGCTGGCTGTCTCCCTGCGAATCGGTAACGGAGTTCTGTGCCCCGGTAGCTACGGCATAATGTTTGGAATCGGTAAAGGCGGTTGTATAGACCAGGCTTAACAGATGATCTTCGGCGAGGGAGTAATCCATTCCGAGACGTACCTGATGACTGTTGGTACGGGAAGTCATGATATCATCCATATCCATCTGATGTACCGAACCGTCGGCCAACGTGTGAAGCGCTTCTTTCTCCGTGATTCTTCGGTCGCGATCATACGAGTAAGAGTAAAGAAGATCTGCAGAGAATTTACGTCCGGAGTACAGAAGGCTTCCACGTTCTGCCAAAGATTCGTAATGATGTTGATTGAAAGCTGTATAGAGTTCTCCCTGAAGAGAAGATGCTTGTCCTGTGCCGGGTGCCAGTATCAGGTTAATCATTGGTCCGCGCACCTGATAACGTGCCGGAGCAGAATACATCACTTCTGCCTTTTCAATTCGGCTGACAGGAATCGATTTTAATAAAGCATCCAATTGTTCGGCAGACAGAGTGGTCACTTTTCCGTTGATGACAACGGTAACACTTTGTCCTCCTAATGTCAGGCTACCGTTCATATTGACTATGCCCGGAAGATTTTTTAAAATATCATAGGCATTATCCACAGGCAGGTTGCCTACCAATCTCGGCACATCATACACGAGTTTACCTTGCTCCGCTTTCACTATCGGGCGTTCACCCATAATCATCACTTCGGGCAATTCTTGGAACAGGCTATCCATATAGCCTACATTTTTCACACTATCGGCAGGTTCCTGTAACGGTTGTTCTACTTGCGCGGTGGCGTGTATACACCCACATAGAAGAGATATCAATAATAAATTAATCCGTTTCATATCGTATTTATTTTTGTATACGGCAAAATACGGTAGAAAAAACGGAAAATTGCGTTATCGCTGACTTATCTAGTGTTATTTAGTCTTATCAAAGAGAAGGATAAGAATAGTTTCCTATTATCTTTGTCAGTATGAAATTACCGCTAAAACATATCGTCATTCTGGTTATCTGCTCGCTAATCGGAATCTTCGTCTACCAGGCTTATTGGTTGACAGGGCTTTACCGGACGATGAAATCGGAAATGGAGAGCAATATCAGGGATGCAATGCGCACAAGTGACTTCAATGAAGTCGTGCTCCGGATAAATGATTTGCAAAAAGATAATGTGGAACATGGTTCGGTAACGGTATCCGCTGGATATGACGCAGACGGTCATTCATTAGTGACTCAACAAACGATTTCTTATACGGATAGCACCCGTCAGGATACGATACACTCCCGGACGGAAACAAGCGTGGATACGGTAAAAACCGTTGGTAATGATCCGGAAGCTGTTGCAAGTAGTGAAAGCGGACTGGATGTGTTATTAAAAAAACAAGATTCGCTAAAGGAGCTGTTAATCAGTATCCAACAGGGGATTCATTCGGGGGTGGACACCTATATAGATGTAAACCTGCAACGATATGACAGTTTGCTCACCCACGTGATGAAGGAGCATAACCTTTCTATTCCTCATCACACTCTTCTGATTTATACCGGAACCCGTGCCGATTCTTCCATTATATATAGAGATACATTAGGCATGGCAGGAGATAGCAGTTATATCCCCAGTCCTAAAGCAATCCGCTTTGACTATGAATTTAACCGGCATCGCAGCCAACGCTACCAACTGATATTCGAGCCGATCGACTCATTGGTGTTGAAACAGATGACCGGTATTCTGGTCACTTCCTTTGTGATTCTCCTGATTCTCGGATTTTCTTTCTGGTTCCTTATCCGAACGCTCTTGAAACAGAAAACGCTGGACGAAATGAAAAGCGATTTTACCAATAATATCACGCATGAGTTAAAGACTCCCATTGCTGTGGCCTATGCGGCTAATGATGCATTACTGAATTTTAATCAGGCGGAAGAGAAAAGTAAACGCGACCAGTATCTGCGCATCAGTCAGGAGCAGTTGCAAAGACTTAGCGGATTGGTGGAACAGATTTTATCCATGGGAATGGAACGTCGCAAAACGTTCCGTCTACATCCGGAAGAAATCAACTTGAAAGAGCTGATTACCCCGCTTGTAGAGCAGCACCAGCTAAAGGCGGACAAACCTGTACATATCTCATTGGATATGAAACCGGAAACGCTTGTTATTGTAGCCGACCGTACGCATTTCAGCAACATCATCAGTAACCTGATAGATAATGCGGTGAAGTACTCGAAGGAGGAAGCCGAACTGTCTATTTACTGCCGGCAGACTGGGGAAACAGTGACGATCAGCATTACTGACCGGGGAATCGGGATTCCGCTTGATAAGCAAAAGCATATATTTGATAAATTCTACCGGGTCCCGACGGGAAACCTTCATAATATAAAAGGGTACGGACTAGGGCTTTTTTATGTCAAGAGTATGGTCGAGAAACATGGAGGGACTATCACCGTCAAAAGTGAACCGGACAAAGGAAGTACTTTTACCATTACTTTATAAACCTGTAAAATCATGAGTAAAAACAAAATCACAGTATTACTGGTAGAAGACGAACAGACGCTCGCCATGATTATCAAAGATACACTTGAAGAAAATGATTTTATCATTCATACGGCAAGTGACGGCGAAGAGGGATTAAATCTCTTCTTCGAACTTCATCCGGATGTACTTGTGGCTGATGTGATGATGCCGAAAATGGATGGCTTTGAAATGGTACGCCGAATCCGCCAAACGGATAAACAAACTCCTGTCTTATTCCTGACTGCCCGCTCGGCCATCAATGATGTGGTAGAGGGGTTTGAACTCGGAGCAAATGATTATCTGAAAAAACCGTTCGGTATACAGGAACTGATTATCCGTATCAAAGCATTGGTGGGAAAAGCTTATCTCTTTACAGAGAATAAGGTAGGAAACCGTTTTGAGATAGGGAGTTATCTGTTTGATCCTGTGGCACAGACTTTATTGCACGCAGGAGTGAAACAGGAACTCTCCCATCGTGAAGCGGAAATCCTGAAACGACTTTGCCAGAACCGGAACCAGATAGTCAACACGCAAGATGTCTTGCTTGAGCTTTGGGGTGATGACAGTTTTTTCAACTCCCGAAGCCTGCATGTGTTCATTACCAAATTACGGCATAAACTCTCGCAAGATGAACAGATACGTATTGTGAACGTGCGTGGAATCGGCTATAAACTGATTGTCAACTGAACCCTTAAAACCGCAAAGTGCCATGAATAAAAGACATCTTCTCACAGGATTTATGTTTTTACTTTGTACCTATACCGCATTTGCGCAACAGGTGGAAGTGAAAAAGGATAGCATCGGCCGCGCGGTTCATCTGCCACCGGAGCAAAAACAGCTATTAAATATGGATAAGGATGGTTTTGTCTTACCCGATATGAATGTAGCGCCAAACGACAGGAAAGCAACCATTCAAGCGGATAGCATGACGCTTCATATATCTCCTCCCGAATTTATTGATGTTCCCTGGCCGGCTCCCAGATTGGGAACTTCTTTCGATCCTTTCAGTCGTGACTATAATCGTTCGGATATATTCGGGATTAATGCAAACAGCTATTTAAGTACGTATAGTTTATATAACACTTATCCTACCATGGGAACGCATATTCAGGCGGGTGCCATTTATACGTATACTCCCAATGACCGATGGGAGTTTTCGGGTGGGGTGTTCGGTGCCAAATATACAATGCCTTCTTTCCAGCATGGTGCCAGAAACGATTTTGGTTTTACCGGTTCGGCTGCTTATCGCATCAATGACTTTCTGCGCATCCGGGCTTTCGGCGAATATTCTGTGAATGGTGAGCGGAATGCGTCACAGGGCTATCTCACACCTATATATCCGCAAAGTGGTTATGGCATGGTTCTTGAGATTAAGTTCAATGATTATATCGAACTTCATGGTGGCATGGAACGTTCGTACAACCCGATGAAAAGGAAATGGGAAACGAGCCCTGTCCTTTATCCGGTTATTAAACTGAAAAGATAGTTTTTTTCTAAGAAAACATAACGGAAGCGAATAGTCAGGCTGAAAATCTCTATCTTTGTGGTAAATCAACCTTTACGAAGATGAAAAAACTGATTCTATTTCTTTCGCTGATATTATCGGTCGGTTTTGCATCCGCACAGTCGGAAATTCCTTCCGATAGTATTCGTCGTGCTCCATCCACCAATATTAAAGAGTTTGGTGGCTTTCTGCTGGATATGGGGTTAATGAATGTAGCAACTCCCGAACTTCCCAAGTTTAATTTAGAGATGCCTAATATGACGAAAGATTATAATCAGCTCTTTCGTTTAAATACAGACGTTACTTATTCGCAAGGATTCACTGACTCTTTTTCTTCGTCTTCTTTCTCTGGTTTTTCTGGCTTTGGCTACGGATATGGTTGGGGATTGTCCTCTTCTCCACAGTTTATGCAGATGGGGTCTTTCAAACTGAAAAACGGAATGAGAATCAATACCTACGGAGATTATGATAAGGATGGCTGGCGGGTGCCTAACCGCAGCGCTATGCCTTGGGAAAGAAATAATTTCCGGGGAGCATTCGAACTGAAATCGGCAAATGGTAATTTCGGAATACGAATCGAAGTACAACAAGGACGAAATGCGCCTTATTAAATAGGGATATTCAGTAAATGTTCCTCTTTCTAAAAAATCAAGAGAAAAGCTTTGCTTTACGTGAGCTTTTCTCTTGATTTTTTCGTTCAACTCTCCCAGTCTTCTATCTTTTTTGTAGAATATTGTTTACATATTCTTATTTTTTCCTTCCCACCCATGCATTATGTACATGTCTTTTTTAGGGGAAGTTAAAACCTCTCCTGTTTTTCCTGTTATTTTAGTTAGATTATGCTGCCTTTCTTTTTTTCTTTTCGACCTTTTCTATCATACATACCGCATTGGCTGTATGTATCCCAAAGAAA
>NZ_QTLK01000015.1:0-1429 GCF_003602705.1 Bacteroides sp. AM16-13 | reverse complement strand
CGACCTTTTCTATCATACATACCGCATTGGCTGTATGTATCCCAAAGAAAATCCAAAGTACTTCCGTTTTCCTGTTTCTAGCTTTTATCCTGGCCAGTGAGTAATGTTGTTTCTGCGTTCCAAAACTTCCTTCCAGGCGGGTAGCTCTTTCACGGCTGAGTTCCGACCGTAAGATTTTCCGAAGCGGCTCATCTTTGGCAGCTCTGCCCTTACGCTTAAAGGAAGTACTTATATGATATTTTGTACAAAATTTCCGGTTGGCATTATTGGCATAGATTGAATCCGCCGCAAGCGCCTTAACCCTAACCCCGGTCAGTTGTTGTTGCAGATGAATACAGTCTTTCAAACGTACTCCTTCGTTAAAAGCCTTAAAGGAGATATGTTCTATAAAGGAGATTCCGTCTATCTGTATATTGTTGACTTTGGCTCCGAATTCAACGGATTTGGTTTCCTTGCCTCTGATAATGGGGCGAAGGTAATGCCGGTCGATACTCACGATACGGTTGGACACTTTTTTGCCTGCAAATAAATTCTTCCCTTGCTCAAGGACTGTCTGTATGACCGAGAAACGTCTTTGGTAATCAGAGGATAGTGTAAGCCTGTTCCTGTAGGATGAATGAAGCAGCTCCAGCTGGTCAAGTAACTTTTCCAATAACTGAAGTAACCTTCGTGTAATCATACGAGTCTGTGATTTCTTGCGTTTACGCAGTTTGCTATAAGCAAGATAGGCACGGCGTACATCAAGATACTTGTTACGGGGACGTTGTATGTGCAAGGTCTGGCAATGTTTGCACAGATGACGATGAAGCCATACAATACCTTCCCATAAGAGTTTGGTATCAGTAGGGAAACGCAGATGACTTTCATAACAGGTGGCATCGGTCATACAGACATGAAGGTTCTCAAGATAAGGTGTCCAATGCTCGGCAAGAATGAGCTGGAGGGACTCAACGTCAAGGCGATCCGCTAGTTCCTGACGAATTGCACTAACGATTTTAGGATTGGTTAGTGGATGAAGCGGATCAATCTGAACACCACAAAATAACTGGTAATGAATATTACCGTTTAAATGCTCAATCAGTTGTGCATCGGAAAAGTTGGTATAGGACTTCAAGACCATCAAGGCTATTTTACCTTCGGGAGAAAAATAACTTTTACGCCCAAAAGGAGAGGACTTCAAATGCATTTGTCGGGCCAGTTCCGAGAAAGGGAACAGAGAATGGAGGCGACCTAATTCACTCGTTGCAAAACTTTGACGATATTTTTTAAGCATATCGAACTCGGTAAAACCTAAACAAGGTTCGATTTCTGAGATTTTTTGTATCTTTACCATGTGTTTTTATTTTTAATTACCCCCGTTTTGGCCGTCAAACCGTTTTTTGGGGGGAATGCTTAAAGATACAAAAAAGGCAACTAACTCGCAATGAAT
>NZ_QTLK01000014.1:35569-177557 GCF_003602705.1 Bacteroides sp. AM16-13 | reverse complement strand
AACAATTTAACTAACTGAATCAGCTAGTGATTTCAACTACTGATTCGCATTATATATTGTTCAGCTTTGCTATATTCAGTCGTATAACGTCTGCGGCTTTTTATAGCAAAGCATTTTTATTAGTAGCATTTGTAATATGCAAAGTTCTTTAGATAATGTGCTTTTTATGCTGGAAGTTCTTCATGCTACAAAATCTCTTATTTAGAAAAGTATTCTACGCTATAAATCCTTTCACACTGAAAACCCAAAAACTTTTATTTAGCAACGTTTTCTATGCTATACGTCCTTTAAAACAATGCAATCTTCCGTATACCAAAGGCCGCCACGCCGCATGGGTTCCCCGGCCTCGTTTTTCCGGCGTCAAGCGCAGGTGTTTCCTTCGGCGTTAAGAAGGGCAGACTGTTTGAGCGTAGCGAGTTTCTGTCCTTTAGCCGGAGGAAGCACCGGAGTAGCCGGAAAAACGCAGCCTTGATTCTTTCTTTTTGGTTCTTTTTCTTTCGTATCAAGACGAAAGAAAAAGAATATTCAGCAAACTATTCAGCAAACATAGGATCCCAAGCAGGAAGTCGGATAGGCTTCTGTTTCAACACCTCGAGAGCTTTTTTCGATGCATATTTCGTTTCTACTACTAGACGGAACATATATTCGTTAAACCAATCATCTGTCATAATGAGATAGCCCTGATAACCGGCGGCGGGTCCCCAACTATTTTCAACCATCCATTTCGTCGGTTTTCCATTTTTGTCAAGATCGACGGCCATAAGAGTCATGGCGTGACTGGAGCCACTGGCAAAACTTTGGATACGTTGCTTCTTGTTCATGCCAAAAGAAGTACCCATAAGAGATTCGTAGTCGTAGTTTTTGACATCCAGCAGACCACGGTCAGAGTTTAGAAACTTACCTACATCGCAAGAAAAATACATCATCGTGCTATCCTTGAGAGAAGAAATAGCCATTTCTTTGATATCCTCGATGGGAAGATTGACATAAGTCCAGTTTTTGCCGTCGTAACGGTGGCGGTCGTAATCTATCTCATAACACTTATAATATTCACGGCTCGGATCGTTCATTAACATGACATAATTATCAATCAGTTTTTCGTCACCATACTTTTTCAGGAAAGAAAGCGGAGTGTAAGTTTCGGTAGACACAGGCTCACCCTTAGCGTTATATTCAGTCCAGGTAAATTCAGTAGGAGGAACACCGAGATTCAACACTAACATGCGGTAGATGGTGCTCAACATCTCTGTTTTTGTTTTCTCAAGGGCAGCAGGCTTGACACCTTGCGCAGCGAGATCACGGAGTTGAAGCCCCTGTTCACGAAGTTTCAGGGCGATCAGACCTGCCATACGGGAGGTATTTTCACTACTGTTGGTTTCGGGCATCACATCTTTGGGAACAAGCCCGTATTTACTGACAATATCGGCTACACCGGTGAATGTTCCACCGTCACTCAAAGGATTACGGAAGAGCCATTCCACCATTTTATCATCCATCGGCTTACTGCTGGTGTCGATAATACCTTGTAGAAAGAGGTTGGCTTTCTCCAGTTGGTCGAAGAAGAAAGGATAAGTTTGCGAGAATTCGAAGGAACCGAGGTTATGCTTGGCGATCGCTTTGGCACGCATCACATTCAAACCTGTAAAAAGCCAGCAACGACCAGAAGATTTTTGGTCGGTGATACCTTTAGAAGACACTTTGATAGAAAAATGCGTATCCATGCCTTTCAGATTATCCTGGTTGAGAGCCAGTTTACGAATGTCGTTGCTACCGATAGCATTGCGGATAGCCTTGTCGGTGGGAGTGTTTGCATAACTCTGCTTGATTTGTTGCATCATGGAGTCGCTGATGCCGCCTTTCACTTCTTGCGCTTGTGTAGAATAAGAAAAAGCACATAAAACAAAAATTGATAAAATCTGTTTATTCATTGATATAAATAATTAATTAATAGCTGACGGATCATGATATACTGATAAATTTTGTTTTGGTGTATGGGATTAAATCATGCAGTTTTATTTATCAGCATATCGAGAAACATCTTATTCCGCAAAAATACGATTCTTTTTTAGATTTATTATCTAAGAACATCAAAACTAATCGGAATAAAAGAGTTTTCTTTGCAGTCGAATTCCTCACAGAGAAATTATGAAGAAATATATAATAGGAATATTGATGATGCTTCCATCCATCAATATGATGTCAGCCGCGGCTGACAGTACGGCAGTAAAGAGCGATGAACTGCAAAGGTCTACAACTTCTATCAGTGATACTACTCCTACAGATATTGAAGACACCCCGTCAGACACCATTCCTGCCCTTTCCAAGCGCGAGTTGCGTCGCCAGCGCGTGGCAAACCGGAATTTGCACTATAACATATTAGGTGGTCCCAGTTATACGCCGGACTTCGGTTTGTTAGTAGGCGGTAGCGCACTGATGACGTTCCGGATGAATCCGAGTGATACCACCCAACGACGTTCGGTAGTGCCGATGGCCATCGCATTGATGTTCAAGGGCGGACTAAACCTGATGACTAAACCACAACTCTTCTTTAAAGGCGACCGTTTCCGTATCTTCGGAACCTTCTCTTATAAAAATACAATCGAGAATTTTTATGGCATCGGATATTCCACCAATAAAGATTATGAACGTGGAGAAGATACCAGCGAGTACCGTTATAGCGGCATTCAAGTAAATCCATGGTTCTTATTCCGTCTGGGTGAAAGCAATATCTTTGCCGGTCCCCAAGTCGATTTGAACTATGACAAAATTACCAAACCGGCTGCCGGAATGGTTAATGAGCCCTCATATATAGCGTCAGGAGGTACGGAGCACGGATACAAGAATTTCAGTTCAGGACTTGGTTTCCTGCTGACGTATGACACACGTGATATTCCCGCCAATGCTTATAGCGGAACTTACCTTGACTTCCGGGGAATGATGTATAATAAAACGTTCGGCAGTGATAATAATTTTTATCGATTGGAAATAGATTATCGCCAATACAAAACAGTAGGTCGTCGTAAAGTTATAGCCTGGACAGTGCAGAGCAAAAACGCATTTGGAAACGTTCCATTAACGAAATATGTACTTAGCGGAACTCCTTTCGATCTTCGCGGTTACTACATGGGGCAGTTTCGCGATAAATCCTCACATGTAATGATGGCCGAATACCGCCAGATGATAAATACAGACAAAAGCACATGGGTGAAGAAGATGTTGAGCCATATAGGATATGTAGCCTGGGGAGGATGCGGATTCATGGGACCTACTCCGGGGAAGATAGAAGGCGTACTTCCGAATCTCGGATTAGGGTTACGCATTGAAGTCCAACCTCGCATGAATGTACGCCTTGATTTCGGCAGAGACATGGTGAACAAGCAGAATTTGTTCTATTTCAACATGACAGAGGCTTTCTGACACTATTTAAGCGACGTTCTGTACACAATTTACACGAAAGATTGCAAAATAGATAATAAAAGACTGCACATAAATAAAATTAATCCTTATATTTGCGCAAGCTATAACACAGCAAGAGCAAATAATAGGATTTTTTTATGAAGCAATTTATATACTTTTTTTCGGGGCTATTACTTCTATTCGTCTCTACCACCCATGTAGTTGCACAAGAAGTGTCTGACTATTCTCAACTGAGTGAAGAAGATTATAGTAGAATAGTTCTCCCTCCACTATCTGTTTTATTCGAAAACGCTAAAAACAGCCCCGTTTATGAGATGGCAGACGTAAAGGCGACAATAGAGCGCAAATTACTCAGAAAAGAAAAATGGTCATTTCTGGGTTTCTTCAGTTTACGGGGAAGTTATCAATACGGAATGTTCGGCAATGAGTCCACCTATACGGACGTAGCTGTTGCCCCTTACCTCACCTACTCCACCCAAGCACAAAATGGCTACACTGTAGGAGCTGGTTTAAGTATTCCGCTAGATGATCTGTTCGACCTCAAAGGACGTGTCAGCCGGCAAAGGCTTACACTCCGAAGCGCAGAACTGGAACGAGAAGTGAAGTACGACGAAATCAAAAAGAATATTATTGAAATGTATGCAATGGCTACCTCGCAAATGAAAGTTCTTCAGATGAGAAGCGAGAGTTTGGTGCTTGCCAATGTGCAATATGAAATATCTGAAAAGAATTTCGCAAACGGAACGATAGAGTCTACAGAGTTGGCTGCCGACAAAGAAAGACAATCCTCCGCTCGTGAAGCATACGAGAAAAGCAAGTTTGAACTGACAAAAAGTTTAATGATACTTGAGGTTATTTCACGCACTCCTATCATACGAAAATAAAAAAAACAAGATATGAATTTCATCATTTCCATTATACGCACTCTCTTTCGCCACCGCTGGTTGATACTGGTTGGGACCTCTATCTTCACATTGCTCGTTTTCTACTACACACGCCACATGCGAGGTGGATATGATGTGAAAGCAACACTTTATACAGGAGTAGCCTCGGGATATAATTTGGAAAGCGACAAGCGTACAGACTGGGCAACAGTGCAAAACTCCATGGATAATCTGATAAGTATCATGCAAGCCGAGAGTACTCTTAAAAGAGTATTTTTGCGATTATTCGCTCGTGTACTTATCCAAGGAAATCCAGACCATGAAAATGACGGAATTACCCCATCCTGTTACAGTTACACCTATAACCATTTAAAAAACAGTCCGCATGGACCCGAAATATTAAAGTTGATCGATAAATCAAGTGAAGAGAAAACAGTAGCCAATTTTGAGTCATATATGCGACCCAAAAAGGGTAACTATATCTATGAAATGTTCTACTACAATCACCCCTTCTACAGCTACAATGCTTTAAAAAACATCAGAGTGCAACGTCGGCTTACAAGTGATTTGTTGGACATCAGCTATACTTCCGGTGATCCTGGCATTGCCTACAACACAGTAAGTATCCTGATGGATGAATTCGTAGAAGAATACCGCCGCATCCGCTACGGAGAAACAGACAAAGTAATCAAATACTTTGAGGAAGAGTTGCAACGCATCGGAAAGAAGCTAAATTCAGAAGAAGATGACCTGACTAAATACAACGTACAAAAACGAATCATCAACTATCTTGACGAAACGAAAGAAATAGCAGCTATCAGTAAAGAATTCGAGCTGCGGGAACAGGATGCACTTTTTGCATATAACAGCACAAAATCGATGCTTGAGGAGCTGGAAAAGCACATGGACAACAATGCCAAGCAAGTGCTCAAGAATATGGAATTCATGGATAAGCTAAGAGAAGCGTCCAATATCACCAGCAAAATTTCGGAAGTAGAAGCCATGAGTGATCCAAAGCAAAAAAATGAAGAATCCCTGACAGGTGACAAGAGGCGATTGGGCGAACTAAAACAAGAACTGAATGATTTAACGAATTCCTACGTAGGTCACAAATATACCAAAGAAGGTGCCAGCCGTATCAATATTATCGACCAATGGCTGGAACAGACCTTACTATATGAAAAAGCCAAAGCTGAACTGTTAGTCGTGCAGGACGCCCGCCGGGAATTGAACGACCGTTATGTGTTTTTCGCCCCTGTAGGTACCACCATCAAGCAAAAAGAACGCTCCATCAATTTCACGGAACGCAGTTACCTGACTGTGTTGCAGAGTTATAACGAAGCCTTGTTGAGAAAGAAAAATCTGGAAATGACTTCTGCCACATTAAAAGTACTCAATGAGCCTACCTATCCAATTGGATCTAATTCAACTAACCGCAAGCAGATTGTTATTGCTGCTTGTGTGGGTAGCTTTTTGATAATCATTGCTATCTTATTACTGATCGAACTCCTCGACAGGACATTGCGTGATGCAAACCGGACCAAACGCGTGACTGGATTTAAAGTGATAGGAGCCATTCCCAACCCGTCTTCCGCCCGTTATGGAGGATTGACAAAAACGTATGTTCAACTTTCAGTCAAAGAGTTGAGCAACTCCCTGCTCAGTTTCCTGACCAAACGAAAATCACCCGGGGTATTTATTATCAACCTGTTCAGCACCAGTGAAAACTCCGGTGAGGAAATCATCGGAAATCTGATCTGCGGATATATGCAAAGTCGTATGCTAAATACAAGGTTCATCATGTATGGAGAGGACTTTAACACCGAATCCACTCAATATTTGCTTGCAAAAAGCATCACAGACTTTTATACCTTGCAAGGAGAAGACATACTGATCGTTGCCTATCCGCCATTGTCGAAAAGCAATATACCAACCGCTCTGCTACACGACGCTAATGCCAACATTCTGGTAAGCCCGGCCGACCGCGGATGGAAAACGATTGACAAGCAACTTTGTGAGCAACTTATAACACAGATGGGCCAAACGGATGTTCCGTTCCGTGTATGTCTGACTAATGCCAACCGCGATGCGACAGAAGATTTCACAGGTCAGCTCCCCCCCTACACCTTGTTGCGTAGAATCAGCTATCGTTTTAGCCAACTGTCGCTTACAGAAAGAAATAAATTCAATCTAAGAGGAAAAGCAAAAGAGACAGAGGAAGAAGAAGATGACGAATAATAGGATAGGAACTTTCCATGTCCTGCTAGCTCTACAATTCGCATTGATAGCAGCAGGTATGTTAGTAAGTATCAAGGTAGGACTATTCTCAATGGTAATCATCTTGCTATTTACCACTATCTCTTTGGTACAACTCAACAATGACGAACAAACAAACTGGAAACCGGGACAAAACATAATGGCCTATATGTTTGCAGTCTGGTTATGTTTCTATCTCCTGGAGATTCTAAATCCCAACAATGTGCAGGAGGCATGGAATATCAACCTGACACCTTATGCACTTATACCTTTAATATGTGCTTTTATCGTCCCGCTCGTTATCCGTACCAAAAAAGACATTGAGCTCTTGCTGATTGTGTGGTCAGTGTTTGTCCTTATTTTTACTATAAAAGGTTACTGGCAGAAGAATTATGGATTTAACTCCAAAGAACTCTATTTCTTACATGTACTGGGCGGATGGCGTACACACATCATCTGGTCCGGCATCCGCTACTTCTCCTGTTTCTCTGATGCAGCCAATTATGGAGTACACGCAGCCATGTCAGCTGTCGTTTTTTCCATCTCCGCCTTTTTCGTAAAATCCAAATGGTTGCGTATTTATTTCATCCTCATTGCCGCCGGCGGACTTTACGGAATGGGAATATCAGGAACCCGGGCAGCCATGGGAGTTGTCATGGGAGGAGTGTTGATGATAACCATCATCGCCAAAAACTGGAAAGCATTACTGGCGGGAATCTTTGTATCAGTCTCTATATTTTGCTTTTTCTACTTTACGAACATAGGAAACGGCAATCAATATATCTATAAAATGCGCTCTTCTTTCCACCCGTCCGAAGATGCTTCATACCTTGTCCGTGTTGAAAACCGACAAAGGATGAAAGAACTGATGGAAAAAAAACCGTTAGGTTACGGCATCGGACTCTCCAAAGCCGGCAACTTCGATTCGAAGGAACGGATGCCCTACCCTCCCGACTCATGGCTAATCAGCGTATGGGTGGAAACGGGAATTGTCGGACTAATACTCTACCTCTCCATACATAGTATTCTTTTCGCCTGGTGCTCATGGATACTTATGTTTAAAGTACGCAATAAAAGTCTGCGGGGGCTAATAGCGGCATGGCTGTGTATGAATACCGGATTCTTTATCGCCACTTACGTCAACGATATCATGCAGTACCCAAACCAGCTACCTGTTTACATCGGTTTTGCACTCTGTTTTGCAGCTCCACATATTGACAAGCGTATGAGTGAAAAAAGTGAAGAAAAAGAGCAACATCTATTCAATAACGAAACCAACAGAGACAAGGATGACAACTAATATTCCAGATATATCATTTATTACAATTTGTTATAATGGGTTCAAAGACACCTGCGAACTGATAGAATCGCTACACAAAAAATTGAAGTCTGTGAGCTATGAAATCATAGTCGTAGACAATGCTTCGCGCGAAGATGAAGCAACAAAAATACGCGAATTATACCCAACGGTTATCAGCATCCGCAGCAATGAAAACGGAGGTTTTTCCGGTGGCAACAATATCGGAATCCGCATTGCAAAGGGCAAATACATCTTCCTCATCAATAATGATACATATATCGAGTCCGACGAAGTCGCCTGTTTGGTAGAACGCCTGGAAAGCCGTCCGGAAATCGGAGGTGTATCGCCGAAAATACGTTTCGCCTTTCCACCACAACACATACAGTTTGCAGGATTTACTCCTCTGACAAAGATAACGTTGCGCAACAATATACTGGGTTTCGACTGTCCGGACGACGGCAGTTACGACACGCCCCATCCCACCCCCTATCTGCATGGGGCAGCTATGATAATTAAGCGTGAAGTGATTGAAAAGGTAGGAATGATGCCGGAAATTTTCTTCCTTTATTATGAAGAATTGGACTGGAGTACAAGCATGACTCGTGCCGGCTATGAACTATGGTATGAGCCCCGCTGCACTGTTTTTCATAAAGAAAGCCAGAGCACCGGACAACTAAGTAAACTGCGCACCTATTTCCTGACACGGAATCGCCTGCTCTATGCCCGGCGCAATATGAAAGGCATAGAACGATGGATGTCCGTACTCTATCAGAGCACCGTCGCTGCCGGGAAAAACAGTCTGTCATTTGCGTTCAAAGGCCGTTTCGACCTATTTTGTGCTGTCTATTATGGAGTCTGCTCAGGCCTATTCATGTCCTCGTCAAACAAAAACAGTAAAAACGCATAAAACCCTAGATACTATGAACATCATTGACTGGATTCTCTACATTCCCCTCGCGTTATGCGTATGCTACCTATTGCTATACGCTATTGCCTCCAAATTTTACCGGGCTCCCCAATATCCTGAAGCCCGTATGCTTCGACGCATCGCCGTGCTCTTTCCTGCTTACAAGGAAGACCGTGTAATTCTCGCCTCTGTAGAGAGCTTTCTTAAGCAAGATTATCCGAAAGAGCTCTATGATGTCATAGTCATTTCCGATCAGATGCGACCGGAAACAAACGAAGCGCTGCAAGCCCTTCCCATCCGTCTGTTAACGGCAAATTACACGGAAAGTTCGAAAGCCAAAGCAATGACACTGGCAATGGATTCCATTGATACGGACGCATACGACATTGTAGTCATCATGGATGCCGACAATATGACAACGCCCGACTTTCTGTCCACAATCAACCGCGTATTTGATAGTGGCATAAAATCTGCACAGGCCCACCGGACAGGAAAGAATCTGAACACAGACATTTCCGTTCTCGACAGTATCAGTGAAGAAATAAACAATGGTTTCTTCCGTAGCGGTCATAATGCCGTAGGGCTTTCTGCCGGACTATCAGGTTCGGGAATGGCTTTTGAAGCAAAATGGTTTCACCAGCAGGTGAAATATCTCTGGACAGCAGGTGAAGACAAAGAATTGGAAGCCATGCTTTTACAACAACGCATCTATACAGTTTATCTGCCCGACTTGCTTGTTTTTGATGAGAAAACACAAAAGAAAGAAGCCATCAGCAACCAGCGCAAACGCTGGATAGCCGCACAGTTTGGCGCTCTTCGTACTTCGTTGCCACATTTACCCAAAGCACTTTTACAAGGGAATATAGACTATTGCAATAAGATATTCCAATGGATGCTCCCTCCACGGCTGGTTCAATTGGCAGGAGTCTTTGGACTGACGTTCGTTTTTACCGTTACCGGCATTATATTAAGTTTGTACAATGGCGGCCACGAATGGATGATAGCAATAAAATGGTGGATATTGTCAGCGGCACAAGTAGCGGCCATGACACTACCTATATCGGGCGATAAATTATTCACCAAGCAGGTAGGAAAAGCCATTCTAAAAGTTCCGATGCTTGCAGTCACTATGATAGGTAACTTATTCAAATTAAAAGGAGCCAATAAAAAATTCATCCATACAGAACATGGTGAACATCATAAATAAATATCAAATATAACAGGAATTAATAATTAAGAAAATCGCTATTGAAGTTCAACGAATCTTCCGCACCAACAAACATGGTATGGATTTCGTTGCTCTTGAAAGTATTCGGGAATTGCAAAAAAATGACCATGCAAACGAATACTTCATTTTCGTTACTCCTAGTGAAGACAGATGCTTGGAAGAATCGGAGAATGTACATATTATCGAACTAAAATGCCCCACTTACCCACTTTGGAATGTAAACGGATTCTTGATGTTTTACATTTACCTGAAGAGCAACTGGTAGCCGTATACAATTGGCCTCAATAAATACTACATGGTAAAAAAATATCTATCATGCTATCATTCATTTTAATAATCTTCTCATTATCAATAAAATAATCATGACAGATAGCTTTTAAAGACGTATCTATCATACTTTTATTACCAAAAACGGGCATCTATCACACCTATACTGCGTCCATTTTAGTATAGTATTAGGTGAGAATACCCATTTAAAGGCATAAGGATGCACACTTTATAGGATGATAATCTGTATTTGACAGCTTAATAATCTATTGAGAGTGTTAGTTTTTCTATAGTTCACACGTGCAGGCTGTACAGCACACACATGTAAACCGTACAGCCCACACATGCAGGATGTATAGCCCACATATGTGGGCTATAAACTTATCGTCATTACAGTTGGATTATTAAGCCACAATAATCGGATTTACATGGCTTCATTGCGACAAAAACAAGCTATCTTACACCTATATGGCCCTTATACTGCTATTTGTCAATGATAGACAACTTGTTTTTACTGGTAAAAGCATGATAGATACATTTTTTAGAAGCTATCTATCATGATTATTTTATTGATAATGAGAAGATTATTAAAATGAATGATACTATGATAGATATTTTTTTCACTTTGTAGTATTAGCTGAATGTTTTTCTGTGTTATTCAACCTCGTAGATTCTAGTGAATTACTCAACCATAATCCGAGCCAGTTACTCTTCCTGCAACAGTCTGATAACGTGGAAGAACTGAACAGAAAACGCCGGCAAAGAGAGAGCACACTCCTGAAATACAGGAAGCTTGGTGCGACTAAGAAGAAGAATGGTTCACCCAAAAGGCCAATCAAGAAAAAGAAGATCAAAAAAAGATAGGTATTTTCATATCTTTTAGTACCTTTGTAGCATAGCTTAGCTGATTCAAAATCAAAGAAAAAAACATGAATGAAAGTGAAGACACAGACAATCCATCGGTAAAAGCACTCATCGTTTTTAGAGAAAACGGGGATACGGACAATCTATTCGTACCCATCTTGTGCGATGCGATCAGGATGGCTGGTATTGACGTTCGATGTTCCACAAAAGATTTCTGGGAATCGGACACGACGTATGACATTATACATTTCCAATGGCCGGAAGAAGCAGTAGGCCGGACGTGCAACGATCCCGACATCATCCGGCTCCTGGAAGAACGAATTCGTTTTTTTCGTTCCGGAGGAGCGCGTTTCGTCTACACAAGGCATAACCTCCTCCCTCATAATGCAAATGAAATCATCAGACAGGCTTACGATATTATCGAATCGCAAAGTGACATTATCGTACACATGGGACGTTTCAGCCGGGACGAATTTCTCGCCAAGCATCCCGATAGCCACAATGCCATTATCCCACACCATATTTACCAGTATACGTACAAAGAAGATATCAGTGTAGAACGTGCGCGCCAGTATCTCAATCTGTCTCAAGAAGCATTCATTGTCACCGCCTTCGGTAAATTCCGCAACCGTGAAGAGATACGCATGGTGCTCGGGGCTTTCCGCACATGGGACGAGGAACGCAAGTTACTATTGGCTCCACGCCTCTACCCTTTTTCGAGACGTAACAACTACGGCAAGAATTTTCTCAAACGATGGATTTCAAGAGCCGGCTACTATCTGCTCATGCCGCTGCTCAACCGGATATATAAACTACAAGGAGGAGCCAGCGACGAGCTGATAGACGAGTGTGATTTGCCTTACTATATGGCA
Organism: Bacteroides sp. AM16-13; assembly: GCF_003602705.1. Classification (NCBI taxonomy): domain Bacteria; kingdom Pseudomonadati; phylum Bacteroidota; class Bacteroidia; order Bacteroidales; family Bacteroidaceae; genus Bacteroides; species Bacteroides sp. AM16-13. Next base: position 165,562 of record NZ_QTLK01000014.1, on the reverse strand, counting down.
GCCTCAGACGTCATATTCATTCAGCGGAAAGATGTACTAAACTCTGCAAATATTCCTCTCGCTTTTCTCTTTCACAAAATAGCCATAGGGCCTAATGTTGGTAATATCGGTGAATTATTAAAAAGCACAGGCAACCCCACTTTCTCTCCAGACAATAAAACTGATATTGTACGGGCACTGAAAGAAGCCCGACAATTATCTGCTTTTGGAAAGGGAGAAACGAATTACACATACGCTTTGGAAAATATGCGTATAGACAAAGTGGGCAAGCAATATGCCAAACTCTACAAAGAGTTGACAAACAAGTTGTAACACTACCATTAGCAGCTTATCAGATTACAGAAAATATGGAAAATAACAAGATAAAAGTCAGCGTTGTCATTCCCGTTTACAACACCGAAAAATACGTTCGGGAAGCAATAGAAAGTATCATACACCAAAGTCTGAAAGAACTGGAAATAATCATTATCAATGATGGGTCGACAGATGGAAGTCCTGAAATTTTAAAAGAAATAAGTAACACAGACCATCGCATACAAGTTTATACACAAACCAATCAGGGACAATCAACAGCACGCAACTTTGGCATTAGCCATGCTCGCGGCAAATACATTTATTTCATGGACAGCGACGATCTTCTGGAAGAAGATGCCCTGGAAGCCTGTTACCTAAAATGCGAGGAAATGCAACTTGATTTTGTATTTTTCGACGCACAAAGCTTTTATGAAAATAATATTAAAAATGCCCCCTCTTTAAATTATAGACGCACCGGCAAATTGGAGGAAAAAGTTTATAATGGCAGTGAAGCTCTCAAATTGCAATTACAAAACAAAGAATACACACCTTCACCCTGCTTGAACCTAATCCGTAAAGGATTTTTAGAAAAAATCTATTTGCAATTTTATCCCGGCATTGTGCATGAAGATCAATTATTCACCACCTTATTATACCTACAAGCCACAAGAACAGCCTGCATTAAGCGGACATTCTTTCAACGGCGTATGAGACAAAATTCAATTATGACTTGCCAATTCGCCTACCGAAACATTGAAGGATATCTTGTCGTAACACAGGAGATGCTCAAATTCAAAAAACAGACTGCAAAAAATGAAGAAAAGGAAATTATTGACCTATATTTATCGCAGATGCTCAATGCTGTCATGTGGCAAGCACATTCACTCCGATTACCGGAGCGAATCAAACTTGCGTGGTTGTGTATACACAAGTATAAGAAATACGTATCAGCAAGAACAATAGGGGCACTACTTTTCAAATCCCTACTCGTTAATCATTAAAACAAGAACAAACAGCAATGACAAACAATATCAAAAAACAACTCTTTTCAGGAGTATTCTACACTGCGCTAGCCAAATACAGCGGCGTCCTCATCTCTCTTGTTGTGGCAGGAATACTGGCCCGCCTGCTATCGCCGGATGACTTCGGAATCGTAGCCGTCGCCACTGTCATCATCGCCTTCTTCAACCTTCTTACCGACATGGGAGTGTCTCCCGCCATCATACAGCACAAATCGCTCACCAAAGATGATTTGTCGGACATTTTCTCATTCACTATATGGACGGGCATCGGAATCAGCGTCTTATTTTTCGCTTCTTCGTGGATCATTGCCGGTTATTACCAGAGCGATACCCTGCGAACTTTATGCCAACTGCTGTCCGTCAACCTCTTTTTTGCCTCTGCCACCATCGTACCGGGAGCACTATTTTACCGGAACAAAGAATTTAAATTCATAGCCATCCGCAGCTTCGTTATCCAGATTTCCGCAGGAGCCGCCGCCGTGACTGCCGCCCTTTGCGGAGCAGGATTGTACGCATTGATTATCAATCCTATTGCATCCAGCGTATTAATATTCGTTATCTCTTTTCAGCGATACCCCCAACGGCTGCGTTTCACCCTCGGACTAACGGTGCTTCGGAAAATATTTTCCTATTCCGCCTATCAATTCCTGTTCAACGTCATCAACTATTTCAGCCGGAATCTGGATAAACTACTGATTGGCAAATACATGAGTATGTCCGATTTGGGATATTACGAAAAATCATACCGTCTGATGATGCTACCTTTGCAAAATATCACACAGGTCATCACTCCGGTTATGCACCCCATCTTCAGTGATTTCCAGAATGATAAAGGAAAACTGTTAAGCTCTTACGAACGCATTGTCCGTTTTCTGGCCTTCATCGGCCTGCCGCTTAGCGTATTGCTTTTCTTCACGGCAGAAGAAGTGACAATCATTATTTTCGGTCATCAATGGATGCCGTCCGTACCCGTGTTCCGGATCCTGTCGCTCTCCGTAGGAATTCAGATCATACTTTCCTCGTCCGGTTCCATCTTTCAGGCGGCAGGCGATACACGGAGCTTATTTGTATGCGGAGTGTTCTCGTCTGTGCTCAACGTGACAGGCATACTGCTCGGAATCTTCTATTTCGGAACGCTGACAGCAGTGGCTAGTTGCATTGTGGTGACGTTCACCATCAACTTTATACAGTGTTACTGGCAAATGTACCGGATAACCTTCCGTCGAAGTGCGTGGCCATTCATTCGTCAGCTTATTTCTCCGTTCATCATTAGCATTTTGATAGCATTAGCCCTCATTCCCATGCAGTATGCACTGGAAGGGATGAATATTTTTGTGACAATTATAGCCAAAAGTATCGTTAGTTTTATTATCTTTGGCATTTATATACAAATGACGCATGAGTATGACATTATCGGCAAAGTGCGGTCGTTAAGAATAAAAAATCTATAGCTATGAATATACGAAACATTATCATAACGCTACGTTATAAAATAAGATATGGCAGCACTGTGGAATGGTACAATTTCTGGTACATCGTCTTGCGAAAAAAGGGAAAAATCATGCCGCAAGTAGCTTCCATTGACGAAACGATACGCAAAATTATCGACGACCGTTGTTCTGTCAGCCGATTTGGCGATGGCGAAGTGTTGCTCACCAGTCCGGAAAAGGAAATCCGCTTCCAGAAAGGTGATCCGCTACTAGCCAAGAGACTGACCGAAGTGCTACAAAGCCACGAGGAAGGACATATTGTCTGTATCTCCGACGCATTTCGCGATTTGTATCGCTACAATCGCAAAAGCCGCCGCTTTTGGAGAACTCATTTTTATCTGTACGGTTCGTGGTGGGACCGTCTGCTGGTAGCGGGACGAAAATATTATAATACATTCGTCACGCGTCCTTATATGGATTTTGCCCGCAAAGAAGATTCCGCCCGATGGTTTCGCGACATGAAAGGTATTTGGGAGAACCGGGACATCGTCTTCATCGAAGGAGAGAAAAGCCGGCTCGGAGTGGGCAATGATCTTTTCGACAATGCCCGGAGCATCCGACGTATTCTTTGCCCGCCCAAAGACGCATTCGAACGCATGGAAGACATCAAGCGTGAGGCCTGCAAAGTGGAAAAAGGAGCATTGTTTCTCATCGCCCTCGGTCCCACGGCCACAGTATTAGCATACGATTTGTTTAAAGCTGGTTATCAGGCCATTGATGTCGGTCATGTAGACGTTGAGTATGAATGGTGGCGAATGGGAGCCCATAAAAAAGTGAAACTGGAACGAAAATATGTAAACGAAACCGCTATAGGCAGCGAAGTGGCTGATGCCGGAGAAGAATACCGGAAACAAATCATCGCCCAAATCGTTTGAAAAAGAAAAAACAGTTTGAGAAAAAGAAAACAGAATAAACAATCATTGAATACAGAAAAAAAACGAATGAAAGCCCTTTTCCTTATATTTCACGGCTTCAATGAGGCCAACGGAATCAGTAAGAAAATACGTTATCAGGTAAAAGCTCTCAAAGAATGTGGAGTGGATGTTCGCTTGTGTCACTACGACGTTACCCCTTATGGTGAACGGCGTTGGATGGTGAATGACGAAGTGATTGCTGATTTTGGCACAGGCTTTGCCGCAAAGGTATGGAGACGTGTCTATTACTCGCCTATTATTGACTATGCCCGCCGTGAAGGAATCGACTTTGTATACATGCGCTCTTTTCACAACGCCAGTCCTTTCACCCTTCGACTGGTGAAGTTATTGAAACGTACAGGCGCAAAAGTAGTGATGGAAATACCCACATATCCTTACGATCAGGAGTATATCACCCGTTCTTCAAAATTTCACCTTGCCATCGACCGTTGTTTCCGCAAGAAACTCGCAAAAAGTCTGGATAATATCATCACCTTCTCCAATGCGAAAAATATCTTTGGCGGACACACCATACGCATCTCAAATGGTATTGATTTTGAAGAGATTCCAATGAGGAAACATCAAAATGACACCACAAAAGAGCTACACCTGATCGGAGTGGCGGAAGTGCACTACTGGCACGGGTTCGACCGTCTCGTACGAGGATTGGCGGACTATTACCGTAACAATCCGGAATATAAAGTCTACTTTCATATTGTAGGTCCACTATCCGGCGAACGGGAACGGGCAGAGATTCTACCTGTCATCCGTGATAATCATCTGGAACCTTATGTTCTTCTGCACGGCCCTTTACACGGCGACGAACTGGATGCCATGTTCGAAAAAGCCGACTTCGCCATCGGTAGTCTGGGACGACATCGTAGCGGAATTACCTCCATTAAAACACTTAAGAATCGAGAATATGCCGCACGAGGGTTTGCCTTCACTTACTCGGAAACAGATGAGGACTTCGATTCTACTCCCTATGTATGGAAAGTACAGCCCGATGAATCTCCGATTGATATTCAAGAATTGATTAAGTTCCGGAATACCTTAAAAATGACACCTGCAGAGATACGCGAATCAGTCCGCCCTCTGTCATGGAAAACTCAAATGCAGAAAGTCATTGACGAGGCAGGAGTCTCCATCTAAATTTTGTATAGGCGTCCCGATTACGAAATATATACCATTATAGCAAAAAAACAAACTAAAAAAACGCTCAATCATGAAAATTGCATATTACTTGCCTTCACTTTATGCACCCGGTGGCTTAGAACGGATCGTCACATTCAAAGCAAACTATCTGGCCGAACATTGTGAAGGTTATGAAGTGTATATCATCACGTCGGAACAACGGGACAGACAAATTCATTTTGCTCTTTCGCCCAAAGTGAAGCATATAGACCTCGGCATATCATTTGATTGGCCGTTCAACCAATCGCCGATCAGCAAATTACTGAAGTACCCCTTCCGTTTTTATAAATTCCGCAAACGTTTCACACGTCTGCTGATGGATATACGGCCGGACATCACACTCTCAACCATACGACGGGAAATGAAGTTTATCCACTCCATCGCCGACGGGAGTAAAAAGGTCGGCGAATTCCATGTAACGCGCCACTCCTACGGTACAAGTAAAGGAGGGTACTTCGGGGGTATCCTACAAAAGAAATGGGAAAAAGAGTTGCTGAAAAATTTAAAGCAATTGGATAAGTTTGTCGTCCTCACGCATGAAGAGACTGCTTTTTGGCCCGAACTAAATAATATCTGTGTAATCCCCAACCCTATCATTACACAAACAGAGCGTTTCTCAACATGCAGCGCACATCAAGTCATTGCTGCAGGAAGATACGTTCCACAAAAAGGATTCGATTTATTGATAGAAGCTTGGAGCATCATCTCTAAAAAATATCCGACATGGACATTGCGCATTTATGGAGATGGAGTGTTAAGAGACTCTTTCCAACAAAGAATTGACGAACTGGCGATGACGGATTCATGCATACTGGAACACACTGTGTCTAATATCGTAGATAAATATTGCGAAAGTTCGATTTTTGTTCTTTCATCCCGCTTTGAGGGATTCGGAATGGTTATTACCGAAGCAATGGCGTGTGGTGTACCACCTGTTTCTTTCGACTGTCCTTGCGGACCGAAAGACATTATCGATGACGGAAAAGACGGTCTGCTGGTTGAAAATGAAAACATAGAAAAATTGGCGGAGAAAATCGCCTATCTGATAGAGAATGAGAACATCCGAATGGATATGGGGCGGCAGGCTCGTATAAACGCCCAACGCTTTCAAATGGAAAATATTGTAAAACAGTGGAAACGATTGTTTGAGGAACTGTCCGCTAATAGTCAACAGTCGCAAAAATCATAAATCAAAAGCTCATGAAATGGTATTCTAAGTATTTACAGGTATATGAGAAACCTTTTGCGGAAGCTCCGCAAACCGTTATTGAGGAAGTACGCCGCAATCTGGCCGGATTGCAGAGTAACGAACCGCTTGTCACTGTATCACTCATCGGCTACAATGAGGAGAAACATCTGCTTGCCTGCCTTTGGTCATTGAGCGAGATGAAATGCAAATATCCCGTAGAAATCATTGGGGTAGACAACCAATCAAAAGACCGCACAGCAGAGATTTACGAAGCCTGCGGAGTGACTTATTTTACAGAAACACAACATAGTTGCGGCTTCGCACGCCTCTGCGGACTGAATCAGGCTCGTGGAAAATATCATATCAACATTGATTCTGACACGATGTACCCACCAAAGTATGTGGAAACAATGGTAGACGCACTCGAAAAGCCGGGTATAGTGGCGGCCAGTTCGCTTTGGAGTTATATTCCTGACAAAGATCATTCGTGGCTGGGACTGAAAATTTATGAGTCTACACGCGATTTGCATTTATGGTTACAGTCTTTCAAACGTCCCGAATTGAGCGTGCGCGGACTGGTATTTGCTTACCGGACGGAGTATGCACGGAAAACAGGAATCCGCACGGATATTATCCGTGGTGAAGACGGGTATCTGGCTCTGCAACTCAAACAATTCGGGAAAATCGCATTTGTACGGAAAAGACGTGCGCGTGCCGTAACCGGATATGGCACGGTGGGAGCTGATGGAAGTTTGTTTAATAGTTTTAAGGTACGTGTCATCAGCAGGATGAAAGAAATAGGAGGACTTTTCACAAAGAAAAAGGAATATAAGGATGAGGAGAGTAATCTCGTAAAAAAGAAATAAAAATATGCGAATCACAAGAACCATTAATAGTATTATAGTTTTATTCTTGTACATCACAACCATCAGTTGTATAAAGAATAAAAACCTTTATGATGATAGTCTTGCGGAAAAAAAAGTGATTAGTAACCCGGAATTTCTTTATCCATATATAAATGAACCAATCAGCCATACAGCAGAAATCACGATTCATATAAAAGAGGGAGTACGGCAGCTCACTCTGTCGGATGCTGTAATCCCACCACTAAAATATAATAAATCATGGTTATTTATGCTCACCCAGGATGACTGTAGGCATGCAGCCTTTTGCTACACTTGGGCAGCTATTAATGGAAAACCATTGTCAAAAAAATCATTCTACGATCTACCGCATCTACAAACAAACGACCTACCCTCCGATTGCTATTATCTTGGAAAAACTCTGGGAAGTACAGATGGAGCAGAAAATGAAGTACGGTTCTCATTCGCAACAACTCTTGCGCCTGAAGAAAAATGGATGGACAATGTCACAACCATAAATAAAAAAGACAATGGCTTTCATGAACAAAACGGACTAGTATGGGGAAACGTCAAAGAAATGCTAAACTTTGGTATAGGCATTGCCTTCCACGACGTAATGGCAACGGATATAAATAATCCAAACGATATCCTGGCACATTATGAAATAGCACAGAATATCATTCTTAATCGCCTGGGACGAGGATGTAAAATGCTAGCAGAGCCAAACGGAAATAAAAATTATGTGGAAGCAGCTCACAACTACCCTGTTATCAAAACGTTTACACTGCAAACTGGAGGCGAAAGAATACACCCGTTTGAGGAAATGTTAAATTTAGAAAATAAGTTAATTGAGAGAATATTTTTCAATAACCATGATGAGATAAAAGAAAAAATTGTAAACGAATTGTCGTACCCTTGCGAGCAGCGTGAGATAATATATGCCGGTGTACATGGAACAGATACTAGTTGGGCGGAATTTCTGTTATGGCTCAACGATACCTACGGACAAGATGGGGATGATTCTATGTGGATGCCCAATCAAGAGGAATATTATGAATATAATTACTATCAGGTACATGGTACAACGGAAGTGAACTATGAGAATGAGCACACTATCAAACTGACAGTTCATTTACCCGGGCAAGAGTATTTCTATTATCCCTCTGTAACAGTCAATCTATCCGGTATCAAGAAAGAAGATATCAAACAAATATCATCCAATGATGAAGTTACTGGTTTATCCTTTGCAAACTATGAAAACGGTATCATGTTAAATATAGACTGCCGGAAATACCTGGCAGAACACGCCGAGAATTTCGTGAAACGGTATGAAACGAATCCGACAAGTGTTTCTGCCAAAGCGGATGCACTCTATTTTGTAAATATGCTAAAAGACTCGGATAAAAAGACGGAGTTGAAGAAACGAGTTGAATAAATTCAAATACGAGGCTAAAAAGAGATGAATGTAAATTATACAAGAAAAATAAACATATACAGCTATGAACGAAACCATTACCCTCTGCCTTGAAATTATTTTCTGGCTTGCCCTATTCATTGTGTTCTACACCTATCTGGGCTACGGAATTGTGCTTTACGTTCTCGTCAAGTTGAAAGAACTTTTCGTGAAACCTGTGAAGCGTTCGTTGCCGGCATCGGACGCTGGTTTGCCGGAAGTGACTCTCTTCATTACAGCATTCAATGAAGAAGATGTTATAGACGAAAAGATGGAGAACAGTCTTGAACTGGACTACCCTGCGGACAAACTGCATATCGTATGGGTGACAGACGGAAGCGACGACAGTACAAACGAACGACTGCAAACCCGTTGGCAGGGAAAAGCGACCGTACACTTCCAACCCCTACGACAGGGTAAGACAGCCGCAATGACACGTGGAATGACGCTGGTGGACACTCCGCTCGTCGTCTTTACGGATGCCAACACCATGGTAAACCGGGAGGCAATACGGGAAATCGTACTTGCTTTCCAAGATCCGAAAGTGGGCTGCGTGGCTGGTGAAAAACGGATCGCCGTGCAGACCAAAGACGGAGCCGCTGCCGGTGGGGAAGGTATTTACTGGAAATACGAATCAACACTGAAAGCACTTGACGCCCGCCTCTACTCTGCTGTAGGAGCAGCAGGCGAACTATTTGCCGTGCGTCGTGAACTATTCGAAGCAATGGAACCGGATACGTTGCTCGATGATTTTATTCTTTCGCTCCGGATCACCATGAAAGGTTATACCATTGCTTATTGCACCAATGCTTACGCCATCGAAAGCGGTTCGGCAGATATGCGCGAAGAAGAAAAGCGGAAAGTGCGCATCGCTGCCGGAGGATTGCAGTCCATCTGGCGACTTCGTCCGTTACTGAATCCTTTCCGCTACGGGATACTTAGCTTTCAATATACATCTCACCGGGTATTGCGATGGTCTATTACTCCGTTCCTGTTGTTTGCCCTCTTCCCGCTGAATATTGCAATTCTGCTGTTGGGCGGTTCCGCGACATTCTACGGAGTACTGCTTGCCATGCAGGTTCTTTTTTACGGATTGGGATATTGGGGATATTATCTATCCACCAAACAGATAAAAAACAAGTTGCTTTTTATCCCCTACTATTTCCTATTTATGAATGTCAATGTGCTGAAAGGCATCCGTTATCTGAAAAAGAAAAAAGGAAGCGGAGCCTGGGAAAAGGCGAAGCGCGCCGAAAAGTAAAAACAAATGCCGGAATCTTTTGTTATCCTTATAGGAGACATAAGTCTCTATTATCTAATAAAAAACAGACATGGACAGAATATTACATGATGCGAATAACGCACAAAGAATATTGAAACTGACAGCAGACACGATGCTATTAGTTGACAGGCACGGCGTCTGCGTAGACATTGAGCCACATTGTGATCTATGGTTTCTGCAAGAGGATATACTTTTAGGAAAAAATATATTTGAGCTTTTACCAGAATATACGAGAGAGAGGGTGATGCCCATCTTTCAGATTGTACTCGAAGAACAAAGAAGCATCAGCAAGAACTTCAAGTTGGTGCTGAAAGACGAAACTTTTTACTTCAAATGCCTCATGTTCCCTTATGACGGTATGGTGCTTTGCCAATATCGCGACATCACGCAAAGAAGCAACGTAAAAAGACAGTTGGAACAGGCAAATCTCACCCTGCGGGCTATTCAAAAGGTAGCCCAGATAGGACAATGGACGTACAATACGAAACAGAATATTTTTCATTATCTTGGATATACCGGTGTTTTGTGCGAGGAAAATGTGCAAAACCTTGCCATTGAGAAATATGTGGAACTGATTGTAGAAGAAGACCGTCAGAGTTTTATGGAATGGTGTCGGGTGAACGAAAGGGAGCTCAACATGGAGAGCATCAGCTACCGGGTCCGCCTGAACGGAGAAATCTTCTATATGCGTATACAGACTTATCTGCGTGAACAGCGCTCCGACGGTAGTTTCAACATCGAAGGCTATATCCAGAACATCACAGACATACAGCATCGCAGAAATGACATCAATACACTGACTCATGCCATCAATAACGCCAAAGAAAGTATCTTTGCCGCCAAGCCCGATGGCACGATCATCTTCGCCAACCGTCGTTTCCTGTACAATCATGGTATTTCAGAAAACGAAGACATCAGTCAATTAAAAATTTACAACGTCGCCGCAGATATGCCTACACAAGAGGCTTGGAACGAACGTTGCAAAGATGTCATACACGGTGGCAGCAGTAACTTTGTGGCCCATCACCCATCTAAAATCAATAAAGGAATATTGGCTTATGAAGGTACGATGTACAACGTGACCAATGATTCCGGAGAAGAAAGTTACTGGTCGTTTGCCCATGATATTTCCGAGAGGATTCGGTACGAAGCCCAAATCAAACGGCTCAACCAAATCATGGATACAACCATCAACAATCTCCCTGCCGGGATTGTAGTGAAGGAAATCAACAACGACTTCCGATACATTTACCGGAATCGGGAGGCCTACAACCGCGATCTTTATAAGAACGACCCTGTCGGCAAGAATGACTTCGATTTCTACCCGCCTATCGTAGCCGAAAAGAAGAGACAAGAAGATATCCAGGTGGCTACCACCGGAAAAGGTCTGCACTGGACTGCTGAAGGAAAGGACAGAAACGGAAACATGATTATCCTCGACAAACGGAAAATCCGGGTGGACGGTGACGAATTATCTTCGCCTATCATCGTCAGCATCGAATGGGACATCACGGAGCTGGAAATAATAAAACGGGAACTTCAATCGTCGAAAGAGAAAGCGGAAATGTCTGATAGCCTGAAGTCGGCCTTCCTCGCCAATATGAGTCATGAAATACGTACGCCGCTGAATGCTATCGTAGGTTTCTCGCATCTCATTGCCGAAAGCGATGATGCGGAAGAACGGAAGACGTATTATAACATCGTAAACGCGAACAACGAACGTCTCCTGCAACTTATCAACGAGATTCTCGACCTCTCGAAGATTGAATCGGGACCCATCGAGTTTTCCTTCGGACCGGCTAGTCTCCATAATCTCTGCCGGGAAGTGCACGATGCTCATATATTCCGTACTCCGCAAGGAGTAAGCCTTGTCTATGAATCCTCGGGCGAAAGTCTGATGATTGAAACGGACAAGAACCGGGTATTCCAGGTGATTTCAAATCTGATTGGAAATGCTGTCAAGTTTACGAAGGAAGGAAGCATCAGTTATGGTTACAAACTGGCGGACAATCAGATTGTATTCCACGTAACGGATACCGGAACAGGAATTGAACCGGAGAAAGTGGGGCGTGTGTTCGAGCGTTTCGCAAAGCTGAACAATCATGCACAAGGCACTGGGTTGGGATTATCTATCTGTAAGTCTATCGTTGAACGTCTCGGGGGCAAGATTTCCGTCAGCTCCGAATTTGGTAAGGGAACGACGTTTACATTTACTTTGCCATACACGATTGCAAATCCTGCAAATGTGGATTCTTCAAAGAAAGAGAATGGTGAAGGAAACATCGCTGGAATAGCATCTGCCGGAAAAACTGCTGATTCGAGTGTTGACAATTCTGCAAATACACGGCATGCCTGTATTTTGGTTGCCGAAGATACGGACAGCAATTTCGACTTATTGAAGGCTATTCTAGGTAAAGACCATCAGCTTATACGTGCGCATGACGGAATGGAAGCTGTCACGATGTTCGATGAAGTGAAACCGGATCTTATCTTGATGGATATCAAGATGCCGAATCTGGACGGACTGGAAGCTACAAAAATCATCCGTGAACTGTCTGCCACTGTTCCTATTATTGCTCAAAGTGCCTTTGCATACGAACAGGACCGGAAAGCGGCTGAAGAAGCGGGGTGCAATGATTTTATAGCTAAACCAATAGCGGATGATAAGTTGAAAGCAATGATTCATAAATGGTTGCTTCCTTCGTAGAGAGCTTAATCCCTCATGATATAACCAGCAAATAATTTAGATTAAATGAAAGCCTTTTACAGACTGTTTTATTACATATCCATCGTGCTGACCAGTATTTTGGCAGGAGTTACCATTGCGGGTGCTTTCGTAGGCAATGCCGCACCGGATAGTTTCAAATTTATGCCTTTCATCGGTTTGATACTGCCGATACTTTTATTGGCTAATCTTGCTTCTGCTATCTACTGGACGATTCGTTGGCGGTGCTGGGTTTTCATCCCTCTGATTGCTATATTCAGCAATTGGGGATATATGAGCTGTGTATTACAATCGCCTTTTTTCAGTCCGGCTTCGTCACCGATGGTTAAAATGAATGTATATACTCCGGGAGTGTTGACGGTTGCTACTTACAACGTCGATGCCTTTAACCACGAGCATACCGGCTACTCATGCAAGGAGATTGCTTCTTACATGAGAAATCTGCAAGCAGATATTCTCTGTTTTCAAGAATTTGGCATTAACGATGAGTTTGGCATCGATAGTATATCCGCAGCTCTTTCTAATTGGCCGTATCACTATATTCCTTCTTCGCCCGAAGGGAAGAATCTGTTGCAACTGGCTGTTTTCAGCCGTTATCCTATCAAGGAGGAGCATCTTATCATCTATCCTGATTCGAAAAATTGCAGTCTTGCATGTGATATTGAAATCAATGGTCGCACCATCCGCCTGTTCAACAATCATCTCCAAACAACAGAAGTAAGCCAGAATAAACGCAAACTGGAAAAGGGACTTCGTACGGATGATTCCCAAAGAGTGGAACATGCTACCCTGGGACTTATCGACGGCTTACACGAGAATTTCCGGAAACGGGCCGTACAAGCTGATCTTCTCAAGCAACTGATAGCCGCCTCCCCCTATCCTACTCTAGTCTGCGGTGACTTTAACTCTCTGCCGTCTTCGTATGTTTATCATACTATAAAAGGTGATAAGTTGCAGGATGGTTTTCAGAGGAGCGGGCATGGGTATATGTATACTTTCAAGTACTTCAAGCATCTGTTGAGAATCGACTATATTCTCCATTCACCGGAACTGAATAGCACGGATTACTTCTCGCCGGATCTTAATTATAGCGATCATAATCCGGTGGTGATGAGGATGAAATAAAAAAGATGCTCCGTTTATTGAACGAAGCATCTTTTTATATAAATATTCTAGAATGTAAACTTAACGCCTAACTGCATCTGCCATGCACTACCTGTAGAAGCAGTATAATCCCATTTAGAATTTTTCTGGAACACCTCGCGAGAAGATGCATTCATCTGATAAGTAAGAGGTTCTCCTACCTTACTTGCTGTTTTTAACAACCTTACATTATCATAACTCTGCAAACCGCAAGAGCGATAAGCCCCCCACTTCGAATTTAATAAGTTACCAATATTCAACATATCAAGACTTACTTGAATACCGTACTTACGGCTACCAATCTTAGCATAAAAATCCTGTGCTATCTTCATGTCAAAACGGTGAATCCACGGTTCTAAAGAAGAAGCACGTTCTACATACTGCCCCTTGTGATCATTCAAATAAGAGTCATTATTTACATAGTTCCAAAAATCTTCTTGTTGGTCTACCGCCGAATAAGTCACATTATTTTGTTTATCTTTAATATCCACAAATGTCATTTCTTCTTTAGAAGCAGGCACATACATCAAATCGGAATAGTTTCCGTCACCGTTCATATCATTAGAATAGGTATAAGAAAAACGTCCTTGTTGGTAACCTGTATAGAACAAAGAAACAGTCGTTTTCATATTCGCATAAGCAACTTCATAAGAAGCATTAGCTATCAAACGATGCGGGGTAGAAAATAAAGAATAAGAGACACCCGGATCATTCAATGAATTAACTGCAACATTATTCTGCCATACTGAAGCCGCCGATGAACCTGGATTTGCCGTCATATCTTTAGCCATTGTATAAGTGTACCCAAATGAACCTGTAAAGCCAAAATCAAATTTCTTCGTTAATACTGCATTAAAAGAATATTGATAACCTTTTTCATCCCCATTAGTCAACTGTATAACGGTTTTCGTCTTAGGATTGTCATAGTAATTATTCTTAGTCCAATATACACGTCCCGGTTGTTCATTATAGGTTCCAGAAGGGGCCTTTTCGTTCATATTCTTCTGAACAACATTATATATATCACGTGTATACATAGCACCAACAGAAAGCATAAATCCATAAGGTAACTGAAACTCTGCATTTACATTACTACGCCAAACTTGAGGCATTTTAAAATTCGGATCCACATAAGCTATAGCACCGGGGACCTCATTTCCCGGAGTTGATGGAAACATATCCGGATTTTGGGTAAGAGTTTCTTTATAATTTGGATTAAAAGCAAAGTTTGCCGGTAATTCCGAAGTCTCAAATTCGACCATATTTTGCATCTGACCTGCATTTGTCGGTTGGTTAGTGAACCATACAAATGGTAATAACCCTGTAAACAAGCCTGTACCTCCAGTCAAAACAATAGAACGGTCACCTTTTATATCCCAATTAAATCCTAAACGAGGAGATATTAACAATTTACTTTTCGGCCATTCGGATACGTCAACATTCGTTCCATTAAATGACTGTTCTTTGATAGCCGCATTCCCTAACAAATCATCAAAATATAACGGTAAATCAAAGCGTAATCCATATGTCAATTTTAAATTAGGTGTAATAGAATATTCATCTTGTGCATAAGCTCCCAACATACCAAATGTCAGTTCAGCTCCCGGAGCGTCTTTTCCATTATATCCATAAGTAATGCCATACAGCATCGGTTTTTCTCCCGTCATAAAATCGTCCATTGAAGCATAACGATAATATCCATAAGGAGCACGTAAATATGAATTCATGAAATACTGTCTTTCAAATGTTGCACCGGCAGTTATCAAATGGTTTCCTTTATTAATAGTTACATTGTCAGTAACACTAAATACATTATTCTCGACATCATTAAAAGGAGTAAACAATTCTGTACCCAATGTCATATACTGCTTACCGTCCTTGTAAATATCAACCATTGGAAACGCATCTCCCTTAGTTGTACGAGAATCTCGGATATGGGTATAAGTCACTAATAATTTGTTTTGTACTGAAGAAGAAAAATTGCTATTCAACTCACCGGAAAGAGACGTTACAATATTTCTAAAACCATAGTTGGAATTTCCAAATGCAAATGCATCAACCCCATAACGGTTTGAATTAGCTTTAGTGATTACCGAAGAAGTTGAACTAATACTAGCATCATTTTCTGATTTCACTGTGTTAAAACGTAATGACAGTTTATGACTTTTATTAATATTCCAATCCAAACGAGCCATAAGCTTCCAATTTTTACTCTCGAAATCATCAAATTTATCATAACTTCCCGGATCATATCCATATTTATCCTTTACAAAATCACTTATTGTCTTCAAATCCTTTATCCAAGTTCTAGAAATATGATTTTGATTATCCCCACTTCCACCTTCTTCTTGACTAGGAGTCCACAAAATACCAGGGCTAGTACTATTTTCTAATTCTCCATTTACAAAAAAGAATAGTTTATTTTTTATTATCGGAGCTCCTAATGTAAAGCCATACAAACTGGATTTATAACTTTCCACATTAGGAACGTCAACATCGTTAATAGATTTTCCTATAAAATTCTTTGGTTTCTGATATGTATAAACTGTTCCCTTTAATTCGTTTGTACCACTCTTGGTTACAGCATTAATAGAAGCTCCCGTAAAATTGGAATACGTAACACTATAAGGAGAAACATTAACGCTAATTTCATCAATTGCATCAAGTGAAATAGGCTGCGCATCTCCACCCGGCAAATTATTAGTACTCAAACCAAAATTATTGTTCAAAGCTGCACCATCCACAGTTATTGTATTATAACGTCCATCACGTCCGGCAAAAGAATTACTGCCACCCGCATAAGGAGAAAGTTTAGTAAAGTCAGTAATACTACGATTAATAGTAGGCAATGTCGTTAACTGACGCTCACTCACATTCGTTACAGTCCCCATCTTCTCTACTGTTTTCTGTGCTGTTACTATAACTTCATCCAATAATTCAGAACTTTCCTTTAAAACTACATTTAAAGTGTATACTTCTCCTAACGATAAATTTACACCTTTATAAATAGCAGTCTGATAACCAACATAAGAAACTTCAACTTTGTAAGGACCACCGGTACGCATACCTTGCAAATTAAATTGACCACTGATATTAGTCACTGTACCATAACGTGTACCTGACGGCTCGTGGATTGCAACCACAGTCGCTCCAATGATAGGTTCATCTTGTGCTGTAACCTTACCACTCATACTAGAAGTGGTAACCTGCGCACTAACGGTAGCAATGACCATGAGCATCGCCGCTACTAAAAAAGATCGCATTCTCTTTAACATAAATGTAGTTGATTAGTTAATATAAATTGTTTGCTTTTAAAAACTGTGCACAAATATAATTAATAATATTTAGAACTACATTACGATTATACTACAATTTTTTAAGAGAGATAAACGTTTTCCCTTGTTATAAAACGATAAAGGCTCTACAATATTTGCAGAGCCTTTTATTTTGAAACAGAAAGCATTATAAATGCTTCAATCTATTACTTTATACTAGTCAGTCATTAACTTTCTATAACGAACGCGTTTTGGTTCTTCATTTCCCAAACGTTTCATTTTGTTTTCTTCATATTCTGAATATGAACCTTCGAAGTAGAATACATTGGAGTCTCCTTCAAAAGCAAGGATATGTGTACAGATACGGTCGAGGAACCAACGGTCGTGCGAGATAACTACTGCACAGCCGGCGAAATCTTCCAAACCTTCTTCCAAAGCACGCAGAGTGTTTACGTCGATATCATTGGTAGGCTCATCGAGCAACAGTACATTACCTTCTTCTTTCAAAGCCATCGCCAAGTGTAAACGGTTTCTTTCACCACCGGACAGTACGCCGCAGAGTTTTTCCTGATCGCCTCCGGAGAAATTGAAACGGGAAAGATATGCACGCGCATTCACGTCACGTCCACCCATGCGGATCAACTCATTACCACCGGAAATTACCTGATATACGCTCTTATTCGGATCAATATCTCTGTGTTGCTGGTCTACATACGCCACCTTTACAGTCTCTCCTACTTCAAATTCTCCTTTATCCACTGTTTCCAATCCCATAATCAGGCGGAACAATGTCGTCTTTCCCGCACCATTAGGACCAATCACACCGACAATACCATTAGGAGGAAGCATAAAGTTCAAATCGTCAAACAACAATTTATCACCGTATGCTTTAGCCACATGTTTGGCTTCAATGACCTTATTACCCAGACGGGGACCATTCGGAATAAAGATTTCAAGTTTCTCTTCTTTCTCCTTCACGTCCTCATTCAGCAATTTGTCATAAGAGTTAAGACGTGCCTTACCTTTCGCCTGACGGGCTTTCGGAGCCATGCGTACCCATTCCAACTCACGTTCCAGTGTTTTACGACGTTTGCTGGCGGTCTTTTCTTCCATTTCCATACGTTTGGTCTTCTGTTCCAGCCAGGAAGAGTAGTTACCTTTCCAGGGGATACCTTCACCACGATCCAATTCAAGAATCCATCCGGCAACGTGATCGAGGAAGTAACGGTCGTGCGTCACAGCAATAACCGTACCTTCATATTGTTGTAGATGTTGTTCCAACCAGTCGATAGACTCTGCATCCAAGTGGTTGGTAGGTTCGTCCAGCAAAAGCACATCCGGTTTCTGCAGCAACAAACGGCAAAGAGCTACCCGGCGACGTTCACCTCCGGAGAGATTTTCTACCGGCTGATCTTCAGGCGGACAACGGAGAGCATCCATCGCACGCTCCAACTTGCTATCCAGATTCCATGCATCAGTTGCATCAATGATATCTTGCAATTCACCCTGGCGAGCGAAAAGAGCATCCATCTTATCCTGATCCTCATAATACTCCGGCAAACCGAATTTCTGATTGATTTCTTCGTATTCTGTCAGTGCGTCAACAATGGGTTGCACACCTTCCATCACTACTTCTTTTACTGTCTTTGTGTTGTCTAAATAAGGTTCCTGTGCCAAATACCCCACGGAATATCCCGGAGAAAACACGACTTCTCCCTGAAAGGATTTCTCCAAACCGGCGATGATCTTCAATAACGTTGATTTACCAGAACCGTTCAAACCGATAATACCGATTTTCGCTCCATAGAAAAACGACAGGTAAATGTCTTTCAGCACATTCTTATTAGGAGTGAATGCTTTGCTCACTCCTACCATTGAGAAGATAATTTTTTTATCGTCAGCAGCCATAATGTATGATTATATATTGTTGATAATGGCACAAAGATAAGAAAAATGTTTGAATTATTTTGGAGTTATAAAAAAATGTTCTACCTTTGCACCCGCATTCGAAAGAAAGCACTGTAGGACTGATTCGCTAGCTCAGCAGGTAGAGCACAACACTTTTAATGTTGGGGTCCTGGGTTCGAGCCCCAGGCGGATCACAAAACACAAAATTAATCCCTTGATAATCAGTCGTTATCAAGGGATTTTTCTTTTAATAGTCTTCGCATATACTTATTCAACAAGCATAGAGCGACACGGCAATTCGATTATAAAAGTAGTACCTATCCCCAGTTGGGAATCGACTAATATCCACCCGTTCATCTTCTCGACGATCAGTTTGCAGATAGGTAAGCCCAGACCGGCCCCTTGAGCAAAGGAATCCAATTTCTCAAACCTTTCGAATATCTTTTCAAGCATATTCTGCGGGATGCCCCGACCGGTATCTTTAACACCGATTCTGACAGATTGGTGGTCTACCTCATAGAAGACTTCCACATGTCCGGTGGTAGTGTTCTTTAAGGCATTCGAAAGGAAATTACTCAAGATCTGTTTGATACGCAATTTGTCCAGTTCTACCAGAGAATCATGTGCCGGATAGTTAGTCAGAAGTTCAACGCCGGATGGTACTTGATGAACATACTCCGCTACACTCTCGTCAAGAAGCTCGGTAAGGTTAACCCAGTCCGGACGCAATTCCAGATAACCGGATTCTATTTTAGAAAGATCAATTACATCATTAATCAGATTTAATAATAGTTTGTTGTTATGTCCAATCAGAGAATTATATAGTTCCTTTTCCGCTGCATTTTCCGTACTAGTCAACAGGCTTGAAAAGCCGACAATAGCATTTAAAGGAGTACGGATTTCATGACTCATATTAGCCAGGAAAGCAGACTTTAACCGATCGGACGCTTCAGCTTTATCACGTGCCTTGACAAGCATTTCTTCTGTCCTTTTCAGTTCTGTGATATCATAATTGATGCTGATAATTTCGATAATCCGGTCCTGCGGGGCATATTTCTTTACTAACAGATTGACATGCGTCCATGTGTATGTGCCATCCTCCCTAAGAACACGCATCTCTTTGCTAAGTTTGGTAGTAAGTCCCTTTCGTGCGTCGTCCAAAAACCGAATCAACAAGGCACGGTCATCAGGGTGGAAATGCCGGTATGTGCCAAAGATGTCGGACAACGGAGTTTCATCCGCTTCACCCACATTTCTGTACCAGCTTTTTTGGGCATAGCCGTGTCCACTCAAAATATTGAAATGAGCATAACCGACCTTGGCATAATCACCGACCAATTCAAAAAACTCCTCAAACTCCTGAATCTTATTATAGGCTACCGTTGTTTCTGTCTTATCCGCATTAATCAATAGATAGTTTATTGGCTGATGCTCACTATTATATAATGTAGTCACTTTAGTCATCAGATCAATCGTACCCTGTTTTTGGGTATTCTGATAATACGATCCGACCTTCGAGAAGTCATAACGGAAAGTAAAGTCGGCGTCTTCATTTTTCTTCAGCCGTTCTTTCATTTCTTTCGGAAAAATAGGATTATCAAAAATATTGATACCCAATACGTCTTCTTTCTTCTCTATATGAAACATTTCTAATTCCTTATCGTTCAGATCCACCAATACCCCATCCATATCGTATAATTCGATACCAATAGGCAAATACTTGAAAATGTTAGATAAGAGACGCTCACTGTATTGCAAAGCTTGGTAAGCAGATGCCATATCAGGACCATCTTGCACTTCAGATATACCATAGACGATTTCGTTTCCGTCTTCATCCGTTTCTTGAAAGCATACCTTGCTACGTACCCAAACAGATCCTTTCACCGTATCAAGCAAATACACCACCTCCGGCCGTTGATACACACCATAAGAATGAACAGTTGTAGAAAGTTGTTCCTCTTTCTGAATACGTTTATTGAAATCTTCAAAACTAATAACTCCGGTCTGATCCAGACCTAATAACTCTACTATAAAGTCAGAACATTCATAATTCGCAGTTGATAAATTGGCTTTCCACCATCCCATATTAGCGTTAGCCATCAACTGCGAGAAAAAGGTAAAATCTTGTAGTCTATTCATAACGCTATTTATCATTTTATTATTTTTCGGGCGCAAAAATATAGATTAGCGACAAATCTAACTTTCAGAAAGACACTTTTTTAGCATATTATAAGAAGATTATTTGTGATTAAACTAAAAAATTTCCGGTTGAAACTTTCTCTAAAAGAGATTATTTCAACCGGAAATTTTACAATCGTCAAGTTCCTTATTTTACTTTTTCAAGGACTGATAAACAGCTTTTGCCATCACTTTAGCCCCTTCTTCATTCGGATGGATCTTATCCGGAAACAATTGGGGCATTCCGTCCATTGCTGCGTGAAGATCGATGACAGACAAGTTATTTTTCTTGGCAACCTTCTTTATCATCGGAATGATTTGTTTAGAGATGATATCATCGTTGATATTATCACCGGTCTGATAGGCTTTAGAAGGATAACAAAGATAAATCTTCGGTTGAGCTGGCAGCGCTTTGAAAGCATCGACCATTGTTTGCAGATCTTTCGTGAAGTCGGCCTTATATTTCCAGTTGAATGATTTACTGTCATTCGTACCCAACTTGATAACAACGATATTAGGATTGAAAGCCAGCGCATCCTGATAAGCTTTTTCATTCATATAAGGATGATCGCCCTTGTTCAGCAGAGTGCGGGCACTGACTCCGAAATTCTTTACCCAATAAGCCTCTCCCAACATACGGCTCAACACGGCCGGATAACTGTCACGATCACGATTCTTGATACGTGCTCCATACGTAATACTATTTCCAATGCAAGCTACACGGATAGCATCTTTATGAGGAACTTTGAAACTACGGAGCCAAGACGTCAGTTCGTCCAACATTTCATTCTTATAGAGGAAACCCTCGCGAATTCCCCATCCATGTCCGCCGGAAGGGTAAATATGAAGTACCGAAGGAACATTGTTCTTGTTCAGCGCCAAATAATAATTAACTCCGTTAGCAGGCGGAACGACTTTATCATCATCACTATATACGATAAAAGCACGCGGTGTATCTTTCGTCACTTGCTTTTCATTAGAATATTCAAGTTCCAATTCAGCAGAAGCATCTTTTCCCAAAAGGTTGTCGTGAGAGCCCCTATGGGTATAAGATTTATCCATCGTAATCACAGGATAAAAAAGAATCTGAAAGTTCGGACGAAGTTCGGGCTTAGCATGAGTGGCAATGGTAGAAGCCAGATGTCCACCGGCAGAAGAGCCCATGATACCAATGTCATTCGGGTTCAAATTCCAGACATTGGCACTGTCACGCACCAATTTCATTGCTGCTTCAGCATCCGAAATGGGTAATGTACGATCACCGTTCGGCATCCGGTATTTTAGCACAATCAATGCAATACCTTGTTTATTGAAATAGGGCGCCCAATCACAGCCTTCGTGTTCGAATGCCAAATGTGAATATCCACCTCCCGGACACGCAACCACAGCACGTCCTGTAGCCAGTTCCGGCGCAGGAAGAAATACGCGAAGTGAAGGTTGTTCAATATCAAAAGGTTTCGGAGCATTTTGCGCTACCACTCGTGAACCAGCAAAAAAGAGAAGCAGCAAGATAAAAATAGTAGAGAATTTCTGTTTCATAGTATCTATGTACTTTGATTAATGAATAATTAGATGCGCGAAGATAGTAATTTTGCGTATCTTTGCAGCTCATTTTGATTAGAAAAATTATATGCAAGGAATAAAGAATCTGACACAAGGTCCTATCAATCGTCAACTATTTAATCTGGCAATGCCGATCATGGCAACGTCGTTTATCCAAATGGCATATAGCCTCACTGATATGGCGTGGGTAGGAAGACTGGGAAGTGAAGCCGTAGCCGCCATCGGTTCTGTCGGAATCCTGACCTGGATGTCCGGTTCTATCTCCTTATTAAATAAGGTGGGATCTGAAGTGAGTGTCGGACAATCCATCGGTGCGCAAAGCCAGGAAGATGCCCGCAGTTTCGCGTCTCATAACATCACGATTGCTTTGATTATTTCCATCTGTTGGGGCACACTCCTTTTTATATTTGCAGAACCTATCATACGCATCTATGAACTCGAGGATCATATTACGGCCAATGCCATCCAATATCTGCGGATTGTTTCTACCGGATTACCTTTTGTCTTCCTCTCCGCCGCCTTCACCGGAATTTATAATGCGGCAGGGCGCAGTAAAGTCCCGTTCTTTATCAGCGGCACAGGATTGATACTGAACATCATTCTGGACCCACTCTTCATTTTCGGTTTCGGGCTGGGAACCAATGGTGCGGCATACGCTACCTGGATTGCGGAAGCAAGTGTTTTCCTGATTTTCGTCTATCAGTTGCGTTGCCGGGATGCCCTACTTGGCGGCTTCCCTTTCTTCACGCAGCTAAAGAAAAAATATACACGGAGAATCTTTAAACTGGGATTGCCCGTGGCTACTTTGAATACGCTATTTGCTTTCGTCAATATGTTCCTTTGCCGCACCGCCTCGGAACAGGGAGGACACATCGGACTAATGACTTTCACCACCGGAGGGCAAATTGAAGCAATCACCTGGAATACCTCACAGGGATTCTCCACCGCACTAAGTGCCTTCATCGCCCAAAACTACGCCGCCGGACGAGTGGAACGGGTACTTAGAGCCTGGTATACGACTTTATGGATGACGGGAATCTTCGGAACATTCTGTACATTGCTATTCGTGTTCTTCGGGAATGAAGTTTTTGCCATATTCGTCCCCGAACAGGCGGCCTACGAAGCCGGAGGTGTGTTCCTCCGTATCGACGGATATTCGCAGCTTTTTATGATGCTCGAAATCACCATGCAGGGAGTATTCTACGGCATCGGACGCACCATCCCTCCTGCCATTATCAGCATCAGTTGCAACTATATGCGTATTCCGCTTGCCATCCTGTTTGTACGGATGGGCATGGGAGTGGAAGGAATCTGGTGGGCAGTCTGCATCACTACGGTTGCCAAAGGGTTAATTCTTTTGAGTTGGTTCATTATTATTAAAAAGAAGTGTTTGAGTATTCCTTCAACGATAAAAGGATAATTATCATTTCCCTTTATTAACAAACAAAGGGGCTCTTCCGAGTTATTTTAACTTAAAAAGTACACGCTTGCCAAATAATATGTATCTTTGCATTGTTATTAATAATGCGAAGTGATTCGTATAAAAACATTTTTTATAAACCAATTAAAAAACATCAACATTATGAACAAGATGAAATTTATGGTTCTCTTCATGAGTATTGCCATGATATTTGGTAGCTGTGGAAGTATGAACAACACTGGTAAAGGTGCTGCTATCGGTGGTGGTTCGGGTGCTGCACTAGGTGCGATCCTGGGAGGTGTTATCGGTAAAGGTAAAGGTGCTGCTATCGGTGCTGCTATTGGTACGGCAGTAGGTGCAGGTACAGGTGCTCTTATCGGTAAGAAGATGGACAAAGCAGCAGCAGAAGCAAAACAAATTGAAGGCGCACAAGTAGAACAGATAACAGACAACAACGGATTGCAAGCCGTGAAAGTAACATTCGACTCGGGTATTCTTTTCACTACCGGTAATGCAAATCTAAGTGCTGCTGCTAAATCTGCTTTAAGCAAGTTTGCCAACAATGTGCTCAACCAGAACCGGGATATGGACGTGTCTATCTACGGATATACCGACAACCAGGGCTGGAAGAACAGTACTGCTGCACAAAGCCAGCAAAAGAACCTGAACTTATCACAAGAACGTGCACAGAGTGTATCCAGTTACTTGTTGAGTTGCGGTGTTTCCACCAATCAGATCAAGAGTGTACAGGGAATGGGTG
The DNA here is from genome assembly GCF_003602705.1 of Bacteroides sp. AM16-13. Taxonomy (NCBI): domain Bacteria; kingdom Pseudomonadati; phylum Bacteroidota; class Bacteroidia; order Bacteroidales; family Bacteroidaceae; genus Bacteroides; species Bacteroides sp. AM16-13. Next base: position 140,889 of record NZ_QTLK01000014.1, on the reverse strand, counting down.
AAAGCGATCCCGTTGCAAGCAATGACACTGCTGCCGGTCGCGAACAAAACCGTCGTGTAGAAGTATACATGTACGCAAGTGAGCAAATGATTAAAGATGCACAAGCAGCCGCTAATTAAAAAATTACTGCGCTATACGCGCAACCTGCTGATTTTCTTCTTTGCATCAACACTACTGGCAGTGATTATTTATCGTTTTATGCCGGTTTATGTAACTCCGTTGATGGTTATCCGAAGCGTTCAGCAAGTTTTTTCAGGAGATAAACCCACGTGGAAGCACACGTGGGTTTCTTTTGATAAGATATCTCCCAACCTGCCGATGGCGGTCATAGCCTCCGAAGACAACCGTTTTGCCGAACACAACGGGTTCGACCTCGTAGAAATCAAGAAAGCGATGAAAGAAAACGAAACACGCAAACGGAAACGGGGAGCAAGCACCATCAGTCAGCAGACAGCCAAGAATGTGTTCTTATGGCCGCAATCGTCGTGGGTACGCAAAGGGCTCGAAGTCTACTTTACGTTTCTCATCGAACTCTTCTGGTCGAAAGAGCGAATCATGGAAGTCTATCTCAACTCTATAGAAATGGGAAATGGCATCTACGGCGCACAAGCAACCGCAAAAAATAAGTTCGGAACAACAGCCGACAAACTGACCCGGGGACAATGTGCACTCATCGCCGCCACCCTCCCCAACCCGATACGATTTAACTCGGCGAAACCTTCGTCATACATACTAAAACGACAAAGTCAGATATTACGGCTAATGAATCTAGTTCCTAAATTCCCACCGGAAGAGAAGGCCGTTGAAAAGAAAAAAAGCAAAAAAAAGAAAAGCAAATAACAAGAAAGAATTTATAACCTAGTTTAATTTACGATTAGACGAATAGGTGATTTACGATTAAGTTATAAAAAAGGAAGGAGCAATGAGAATCTATCTTTTTGCTCCTTCTGCTAATAAGCTTGTTTGTATGCGTTATCCTCATTTATACAAAATCTTTCAATTCCTGTTGTAAACGTTGACGTGTGAAGAATATGCGGCTCTTCACTGTGCCTAATGGTAATCCTAGTTTCTCTGCGATTTCGCGGTATTTAAAACCAGATACGTGCATAGAGAAAGGAATCTTATACTCCCGGGGGAGTGCGTTGACGATGCGGTGCATTTCTTTCAGGTCGTAAGCACCTTCCGTACTTTCAAATCCTGAATCTTGTGGCAGATTTAAGTGATAATAATTATCGGTTGTGTCAACAAAAGTTTGATCGCGTACTATTTTACGGTAGTTATTTATAAAGATGTTACGCATGATAGTGTACATCCATCCTTTGAAATTTGTATCCGGAACATATTTCTCCTCATTGTCTAATGCTTTTAAAGATGTTTCCTGCAATAAGTCATTTGCTTCTTCACGGTTGGCCGTCAATTTATAAGCAAAACGAAGCAACTCTTCCTGTACTCCAATTAAATCTTTTCTGAAACTTAAACTTTTCATACTTTAATGGTTTTATGGTTAATATTCGTTTTTCTCGATGTTTGCAAGTTTAAAGGTATTTTGCTTATCAAGCAGGGTAGAATCCGTTATTTTTTAGGGGGACATTCTATCAAATGACAGATTTCAGGTGCTTTCTGATAGTTTTTAGGTGGTATTTGCGAAATTTATCCCCTACTGCTTGGTTAAAAGAACCAAATAGATTACTTTTGATTTTATATTATTAAATAAAACAAAAAGCTATGACCATACTTATTATTGTAGGGATTATTGTATTGCTGGGCATCATTTTTGCTTCCATGTACAACTCATTAGTGAAATTGAGAAACAATCGTGAAAACGCGTTCGCCGACATCGATGTACAATTGAAACAACGCCATGATCTCATTCCCCAACTGGTAGACACCGTGAAAGGATATGCCGCACACGAAAAGGAAACGCTCGAACGGGTGATTCAGGCACGTAACGGTGCAGTGGGCGCAAAAACGATTGATGATAAGATAGCTGCCGAAAACCAGTTAAGCTCTGCTCTTGCAGGATTGAAAATCACTCTCGAGGCTTATCCCGATTTGAAAGCTAATCAGAATTTCCTGCAATTACAGGAAGAAATTGCTGATGTAGAGAATAAACTGGCTGCTGTCCGCCGTTACTTCAACTCGGCAACTAAAGAATATAATAACGCCGTACAGACATTCCCATCGAATATAGTAGCAGGAATGACCGGATTCCAAAGAGAAATCATGTTCGACCTGGGGAAGAATGAACGTGCGAATCTGGATCAGGCACCTAAAATAAGTTTCTAAACTCTTTATTCACACCGTCCACTCAATTACAAAAGTTGAACACGCATGCAATACGTCGGAATCCAAACACAGCAGAGCCGGAATAATCTGCGCTCTGCGTTTCTACTGTTCCTGTTTCCCTGTCTCGTGGCAGCACTCCTCTATTTATCCTGCTATCTGTTGGTTCTTTTTGGATACGGAAAGAGTATGGAAATAGAAATAATGCCAATGGTCAATCATTTCTTTCTCTCTTCGTTGCCATACACCATGGGAATCGTAATCATCTGGTTTCTGATTGCCTACTGGGCCAACACAAGCATTATCAATTCTGCCACCGGTTCCAAACCGCTGGATCGTATAGAGAATAAGCGCGTTTACAACCTGGTAGAAAACCTATGCATGTCGCAAGGCATGAAGATGCCGAAAATCAATATCATCTATGACAGTTCTCTGAATGCATTTGCAAGCGGCATCAATGAACGTACATACACTGTTACCCTCTCGGAAGGTATCATCAAAAAACTGAATGATGAAGAACTGGAAGCAGTGATTGCGCATGAGCTAAGTCATATCCGCAACCGTGACGTGCGCTTGCTGATAATATCCATCGTCTTTGTCGGTATCTTCTCCATGCTGACAGAAATCACATTATATACCATCACGCACATACGTGTACGCAGCAACAGCAAAGGTAGTGGCGGTATTTTTCTTTTCATTCTACTCGCTTTAGTGATAGCCGCCATCGGTTATCTTTTCTCAAGTCTGATGCGTTTTGCCATTTCACGCAAACGCGAATACATGGCAGACGCGGGATCGGCAGAAATGACAAAGAATCCGTTGGCACTGGCCAGCGCTCTCCGCAAAATATCGGCAGATCCTGCCATCGAGGCAGTAGAAAGGAAAGACGTGGCGCAATTATTTATACAGAATCCTAAAAAGAAATCGAAAAGTATATTCAGCGGAATCAACGGATTGTTTGCCACTCATCCTCCCATTGAAAAACGAATTGAAATACTGGAACAGTTCTAAAAGCCTGTTCTAATTTTCTTCCCAAGCGTTTTTATTCAAAAGTTGATTATGCCCTTAATTGGTCTAAACTTATAAATAACAGGGATTTCTGTTTAATTTTCATTAAAGGAAACAGAACTATCCCTGTCTTTTTCTTATATTTGGTTGTTATACATATATACATCAACCTAAATACAACTGATATGAGAACGAAGAAACAAATCTTTATGCTATTACTAGCTTTGCTAGTGGGCATCCCTACCCTTTCGGCTCAAAGTAAAAAGGAAAAGAAAGAACAGAAGAAAGAAGCCGTAAAGAAGCTGGTTGAATCTGAAAACTACAAGATAGATGTCAACACCGCCATGCCAATGCGCGGACGCTCCATCCCTTTGACATCTTCCTACTCACTGGAAATCAGAAACGATTCGGTCATTTCTTATCTGCCTTATTATGGACGGGCTTACAGCATCCCCTATGGCGGAGGCGACGGGCTAAATTTTAAAGCTGTGCTCAAAGAATACAGTATGGAAATGGATAAGAAAGGAAATGCCGTCATCGAGTTTATCGCACGCAATCCCGAAGACAGGTATGAATACAGAGTCAAAGTATTCCCCAATGGTTCGGCAAGCATTGATGTCAATATGCAAAACCGTCAGTCCATTAGTTTTCAGGGGGAGCTGTATATAAAGGAAGAGAAGTAAGAAACAAAAACAAGTAAGAGAAACGGGCTAAATAATTTTGTATTATTAGGCGTGGATTGCACGGATTACACGGTTGTTAGAATGATGATTACCATACAGCGACCGTGTAATCCGTGCCTAATTTTATAATATAAACTATTAAGATAATATACTTATTAGCTATCCGATAGAAACAAGATGAATACATTCACTCGGGCAGTATCTTTTTTATTCTTCCGGCTCTTCCCCACCTTTTAATATAGGCAGGCAAATGTGATATTTTACAGCTAAGATGCGAGTCAGAAATACGGCTGATCCGCCAATCAACTGACAAGCGTAGGACTCCATACCTGCGAGATCGCAAATCCAATATGCAATACCGCCTACGACGCAAGCCATTGCGTAAATCTCCTTTCGGAAGATAAGAGGTATTTCATTGATAAATACGTCACGAATCACCCCACCGGCTGCTCCCGTAATGCTACCCATGATAATCGCCACCCAAAAAGGATACCCCAGAGCAATGCTCTTGCCTACACCTACCACGGTAAACAGTGCCAGACCGATGGTATCAAAAATGAAGAAAGTATTATTGAGCCGGATGAGCCAGCGTCCGAAACAGATGACCCATAACAAAGCCAGTCCTGTACAAATCAGATAGATAGGGTCAGTCATCCATCCCGGTGTCACGTCGAGCAGTACATCACGGATGGTACCGCCGCCGATAGCCGTAGCAAGTCCTACCACATAAGCGCCGAACCAGTCGAAACGTTTCGCCGAAGCTAGTCGGATACCACTAATAGCAAAGGCAAATGTGCCTATAAAATCAAGAATTTGAACGAATGTGGGCATATATTTGTTATTTTGTATGCAAAGTAACGAATAAATTCCGTAAGAAAATGTACTTTTGCTTCACGAATTAAACCGAATTAGGTAGAAACAATATGAAAATAACAATTGTTGCGGGGGCACGCCCCAATTTTATGAAGATAGCTCCCATTACACGCGCTATTGAAGCCGCACGGGCGCTGGGTAAAAGTATCTCTTACCGACTGGTTTATACCGGGAGGAAAGACGATACGAGTCTGGATGCTTCTCTCTTTTCGGATCTCGACATGAAAGCTCCTGATGTATATCTGGGAGTGGAAAGCAGTAATCCAACGAGTTTGACAGCCGGAATCATGGTAGCCTTTGAACAAGAACTGACGGAGAATCCGGCACACGTAGTCCTTGTGGTAGACGACTTGACCGCAACCATGAGTTGTGCCATCGTTGCCAAGAAACAAGGTATCAAGGTAGCACATCTCGTAGCCGGAACCCGTTCTTTCGATATGAAAATGCCGAAAGAAGTCAACCGTATGATTACAGACGGACTATCCGACTATCTGTTCACAGCCGGCATGGTTGCCAACCGCAACCTGAACCAGACGGGAACGGAAAGCGAAAACGTATACTATGTAGGTAACATTCTGATTGATGCCATCCGCTATAACCGGAACCGCTTGCTCAAACCGATATGGTTCTCCGTCTTGGGACTGCAAGAAGGAAATTATCTCCTATTTACTCTCAACCGTCGTGTATTACTCGGCAATAAGGAGAATCTGCGTCAGTTGATGAAAACAATCATCGACAAGTCCGCCGGTATGCCTATCGTTGCACCGCTACATACCTACGTACGTAATGCCATTAAAGAGTTGGACATCGAAGCTCCGAATCTCCATATCATGCCGCCGCAAAACTACCTGTTCTTCGGTTATCTGATAAACAAGGCGAAAGGAATCATAACAGATTCGGGAAACGTAGCCGAAGAAGCGACCTTCCTGGGTATTCCTTGTATCACACTCAACACGTATGCCGAACATCCGGAAACGTGGCGCATGGGAACCAACGAACTTGTCGGAGAAGATCCTGCCCTGCTTGCCAAAACCATGGATACACTGATGCACGGTGAATGGAAACGTGGCGAACTTCCCGAACGTTGGGACGGACGTACCGCAGAGCGTATTGTACAGATACTTACGAGCAAATAACATTTACCCGGCATGTTCCATTCCGTTTCCCGGCATGGGACTGTTAGTTTCACGCCTTGAAACTAATAGTTTCACACCGAGAAACAAAGTGTTTCACACCGAGAAACCAACAGTTTCATGCCGGGAAACAAAAAGTTTCAAGGGTCGAAACAAAAAGTACCCTACAACGGGAGCAAAGGTTTCAAATACCGAAACCGGGAGAACGAAATGCGGAAACGGCCTTATCAAAAGGATTAACAGCGGGATGTTCCTTGAATTATCGGACGATATATGCTTGTAAACAACAAAAAACGATGGGTAAAAAAAGTTATATATTCTGTTATCCTTAGAGTTATTTGTTAACTTTGCAGCCCTACTACGAACGTTATGATACAACGATATAACAAAATACTTATACTGTTCTTACTCGTATTGGTAGCTTCCAATGCTTTTGCGCAGCAAATTAAAGGGGTAGTCACTGATTCGATTACCCACGAGCCATTGATGTATATCTCTGTTTACTACCAGGAAAAGAGAGATATGGGTACCATCACCAATATTGACGGAGAATACAGTCTTGAAACCCGCAGAAACGGAGGAACACTGGTGTTCTCCGCTGTAGGTTATATCAGTAAAACGGTTCGGGTTGGTTCCAACAATCAGACAGTGAACGTTAAGTTAGCTCCGGATAATGTGCTCCTGAACGAGGTTGTCGTGAAACCTCAAAAGGAGAAATATTCCCGCAAAAACAATCCGGCAGTGGAATTCATGAAGAAGGTAATCGAACACAAAAAGGCACAAGTCCTCGAAGTGAACGAGTACTATCAGTACGACAAGTACGAGAAGATGAAAATGTCTATCAACGACCTCACACCGGAAAAACTTGAAAAAGGTATCTACAAAAAATATTCATTCTTAAGAGACCAAGTGGAAGTGTCGGAAACAACCAATAAGTTGATTCTCCCTATTTCCGTACAGGAAACGTCCTCGCAAACCATCTACCGCAAAAATCCCGAAAACAAGAAAACGATTATCAAAGGAAAGAACTCCAATGGTATAGAAGAATTTTTCTCTACGGGAGATATGCTCGGCACCGTACTGAAAGACGTATTTGCCGACATCAATATCTACGATGATGATATCCGGTTGCTTCAGCAGCGTTTCGTCAGTCCGATCGGTAACAATGCCATCTCATTTTATAAATATTATCTGATGGACACATTGATGGTAAACAAACGCGAATGTGTCCACCTCACTTTTGTTCCGCAAAACTCACAGGACTTCGGATTCACCGGCCATCTGTATGTATTGAATGATTCTACATACGCCGTTCAGAAATGCACGATGAACCTGCCTAAAAAAACCGGAGTCAACTTTGTCAACCGCATGGACATCACGCAACAGTATGAGCAACTGCCCAACGGCAACTGGGTGTTGGCGGATGATGACATGACCGTAGACCTTTCCTGGAATTCCAATAAAACAGCAGGTGGGTTGCAGGTGGAACGAACCACGAAATATAGTAACTATAAATTCGATCCTATTGAACAACGACTGTTCCGGTTGAAAGGCAGCGTAATAAAAGAAGCGGATATGCTCTCGAAAAGCGATGAGTACTGGGCGAGTGTCCGTCAAGTACCATTGACAAAGAAAGAAAGTTCGATGGACGTATTCGTCAACCGTCTCGAACAGATTCCGGGATTCAAATACATCATCTTCGGAGCGAAAGCACTGATTGAGAACTTTGTAGAGACAGGAAGCAAAGAGCATCCGAGCAAAGTGGACATCGGCCCTATCAACACCATGATTTCGAGCAATTACATTGATGGTACCCGTTTCCGGTTGAGCGGTATGACTACGGCTCATTTCGACAAGCACTGGTTCTTGAGCGGATACGGAGCGTACGGTCTGAAAGACGAACGCTGGAAATATAGCGGAACGGTGACTTATTCATTCAACAAACGCGATTATGTGGTTTGGGAGTTCCCGAAACATTATCTTTCGGCAACGTACAGTTATGATGTAATGTCTCCGATGGACAAATTCCTGTTTACGGATAAAGATAATATCTTCTTGTCAGTCAAGACAACGACAGTAGACCAAATGTCGTATATGCGCGACGCCACCATTAATTATGAACTCGAAACGCTGACCGGATTCGGAGTGAAAGCCATGTTGCGCCACCGTAACGACGAGCCTACCGGCAAACTGGAATACCTGCGTAATGATGCCGCACAAACCCGTGTGCACGATGTCACGACTTCCGAAGCAAGTCTGACGCTGCGCTATGCGCCGGGCGAATCATTTGTCAATTCCAAGCAACGCCGCGTGCCTGTGTCGCTGGACGCTCCTATCTTTACGCTCACTCATGCCATGGGTTTCAAAGGCGTATTGGGTGGGGATTACAACTTTAACCGTACGGAAGCAAGTGTGTGGAAACGTTTCTGGCTCCCGGCTTCCTGGGGAAAGATTGATTGCAGCGTGAAAGCAGGTGCAGAATGGAACACAGTTCCTTTCCCGTTGTTAATCCTGCCGGAAGCCAACTTGTCCTACATCACCCAGCGCGAAACGTTCAACTTGATTAATAACATGGAATTCCTGAACGACCGTTATGCTTCCATGTCATTATCCTACGACATGAATGGAAAACTCTTCAACCGTATTCCTCTTATCAAGAACCTGAAATGGAGGGAAATGTTCCGTGTACGTGCTTTGTGGGGAACATTGACGGACAAGAACAATCCATTCAAGAGCAACAATCCCGATTTGTTCCGTTTCCCGACACGCGACGGTAAGTTCACCAGTTTCGTGATGGACCCGAAAGTGCCGTATGTCGAAGCAAGTGTAGGTATCTACAACATTTTCAAGTTGCTGCACGTTGAGTATGTACATCGTTTCACTTATCGTGATAATCCGGGTATCAACAAAAACGGTATCCGCTTCATGGTATTAATGGTATTCTAAAAAATTATGCAACCACTAGCAGAACGGTTACGGCCAAAGACTTTGGATGATTATATCGGTCAGAAACATTTAGTTGGACCGGGGGCTATCTTGCGGAAAATGATTGACGCAGGACGCATCTCTTCGTTTATTCTCTGGGGACCTCCCGGAGTGGGTAAAACAACCCTTGCGCAAATCATTGCCAACAAACTGGAAACACCTTTCTATACGTTAAGTGCCGTGACTTCCGGTGTGAAGGATGTGCGCGAAGTGATAGAACGTGCCAAGAGCAACCGCTTCTTTTCACAGTCCAGCCCGATTCTGTTTATCGATGAAATCCATCGGTTCAGCAAGTCGCAGCAGGATTCTCTGTTGGGAGCGGTAGAGAACGGAACAGTCACGCTGATTGGCGCAACAACGGAGAATCCGTCGTTTGAGGTCATCCGCCCTCTCCTGTCCCGCTGCCAGCTTTATGTGCTCAAATCTTTGGAGAAAGAAGATTTATTGGAACTTCTGCAACGTGCCATCACCACGGATGCCGTATTGAAAGAGCGCAAAATTGAATTGAAAGAAACAACCGCCATGTTGCGTTTTTCCGGTGGAGACGCCCGCAAGCTGCTTAATATATTGGAACTCGTTGTGCAATCGGAAACGGAAGAGACTGTCGTCATCACCGATGAAATGGTGACCGAACGGTTGCAACAAAATCCGCTGGCATACGACAAGGATGGGGAAATGCATTATGACATTATCTCCGCTTTCATCAAGTCTATTCGTGGCAGTGATCCCGACGGAGCGATCTACTGGCTGGCCCGTATGGTGGAAGGAGGCGAAGATCCTGCTTTCATTGCCCGCCGACTGGTGATTTCGGCCGCCGAGGACATTGGTTTGGCAAACCCGAACGCACTGCTTCTCGCTAACGCCTGCTTTGAAACATTGATGAAAATCGGCTGGCCCGAAGGACGGATTCCTTTAGCTGAAACAACGATTTATCTGGCTACCAGTCCGAAGAGTAATTCGGCATACAGCGCGATCAATGACGCACTGGAGTTAGTCCGTTCAACCGGCAATCTGCCTGTCCCCTTGCATCTGCGCAATGCTCCGACCAAACTGATGAAGCAACTGGGCTACGGACAGGAATATAAATATGCACACAGCTATGAAGGTAACTTTGTCAAACAGCAATTCCTCCCGGACGAACTGAAAGACAAACGGATATGGCAACCGCAAAACAATCCGGCAGAGCAGAAGCATGCCGAACGGATGATACAGTTGTGGGGAGACAAATTCAAAAAATGATATTTTTCAGACACGGATTACGCAGATGCTTTATGCAAAGCATATTTTTAGAAAACGTGAAATCCGTATAATCCGTGCCTATAATATCAATATGTTGTTAAGAAAACACGTATAACTTATTATTAATATTGAAATTGAAATGAAGATTGTAGTTTTAGACGGCTATGCCGCCAATCCCGGAGATTTATCCTGGGAAGGTATGAAAGTTCTTGGAGAATGTACAATTTATGATCGTACAGCTCCGGAAGAGGTATTAGAACGTGCAGCCGGTGCAGAAGCAATTCTGACTAACAAGGTAATCATCAATGCAGACCACATGGCTGCACTGCCCGAACTGAAATATATCGGTGTATTGGCCACCGGATACAACGTGGTAGACACAGCTGCTGCCAAAGAACGGGGAATCATCGTTACTAATATTCCTTCATACAGCACCGCTTCCGTTGCTCAAATGGTATTTTCGCATATCCTGAACATCACTCAACAAGTGCAACACCACTCCGAAGAAGTGCACAAAGGCCGTTGGACAAACAACAAGGATTTCTGTTTTTGGGACACTCCGTTGATGGAACTGCGCGAGAAGAAAATCGGTCTGGTAGGACTGGGAAACACCGGATATACCACAGCGCGTGTTGCTATCGGTTTCGGTATGCAAGTGTACGCATTGACTTCTAAATCTCACTTCCAATTGCCACCGGAAATCAAGAAGATGGATTTGGATCAATTGTTCAGCGAATGCGATATTATCAGTTTGCACTGCCCGCTTACACCGGATACACGCGAAATGGTGAATGCACGCCGTCTTGCCATGATGAAGCCGACAGCCATCTTAATCAATACCGGTCGCGGACCGCTTATCAACGAACAAGATCTTGCAGATGCTTTGAACAGCGGTAAGATTTATGCAGCCGGCGTAGACGTGCTTTCTACCGAACCGCCTTGTGCCGATAATCCATTGCTGACAGCAAAGAACTGCTACATCACTCCGCACATTGCCTGGGCAACCATAGAGGCTCGCGAACGTCTGATGAATATTGCAATCAGCAATCTTCAGGCTTACATTTCTGGCAAACCGGAGAATGTAGTCAATAAATAATTAGCATTAGTGTAATTCATAACGAGGGTGTCATAATGCCCGAAGTGTTTAGGCACACACGTTAAGTATAAAATATATAAAAAGCTCCCCTTATTTTATCTCTCTACCATGACTTAGAGTGATGTTAAATAAGGGGAGTTTATTTGTTCCGACTAGAATCTCTATTTCGAAATTCTATATGGACAAAGTATGAGTGTATGGACAAAGTTATTAGTACACAGACAAAAGACTAATATACAAATGATATATTAGTATGAGTGTCCTCCTTCATCCATTTCTTTCTCGGTAATCTTATGCCGGTCGATACTACGCCAAGCGTAGAAAATATAAGCAATCACAAACGGAACAAGAATGGAAACATAAGCCATTGTCTTCAGTGTAAATTCACTGGAGCAGCTATTGGCTAATGTCAATGAGCTTTGCAGGTCGGTGTATGACGGATAATAGGCAGTGTTGTTGTACCCTGTTACCAGTAGCAAAGATAAAACAGTCAGCACCGTACCGATTCCTGCAAACCAGATACCTTTATCAAAAGTCTTTTTAAGCAATGTCTTTCCGATACCGAAAAGAACCAATACCACCCCAATCAGGAATAAAGCCAGCACTACCGGCATCTCGATAAAGTTTGTGAGATACTTGTATGGCTGCATATAAATCTCCTGTGTTTCCGGGTTAACGGCAAAGCCTTCGGATACCAGTGTACGAATGACAAACGACAAAAAGAATACAAGGAACAAGACTGTGTTATTGCGTACTGCACGACGACATTTGTCGGTCAGTTCTTTGTCATCAATATTATTAATGAAATAGAGTGCTCCCAATACACGAGCAAGGAAGAAGACAGCCAATCCGAGAATTACATTCCAGATATTCGTCAACGCATCCAATCCGTGCCAGCCATTTCCCCAATGACTGATTACCGGCATAATAGTGTCTGTCATATTGGCCTTATTAATATAGAAATCAGAACCGGTGAAGAAAGTAGCCACCGCCCCGCCAAGTAACACAGGACCCACTACCCCATTAATCACCAAGAAAGTCTGATATGTCTTTTTACCTAACAGATTTCCTGCCTTACTCTGAAACTCATAACTGACAGCCTGCAATACAAAACTGAAAAGTATAATCATCCAAAGCCAATAAGCACCACCGAAACTGGTACTGTAGAACAACGGGAAAGAAGCAAAGAAAGCTCCTCCAAACGTCACCAACGTAGTAAACGTAAACTCCCACTTACGCCCGGTAGAATTCACCATCATCTTACGATGCTCTTCGGTTTTACCCAGACAGAACAATAATGAATTACCTCCCTGCACAAACAATAAGAACACGAGTATGGCCCCCAGCAAGGAAACGACAAGCCACCAATATTGTTGCAAAAATATATACATAAGTTTCAAGTATTAAGTAATAAGTATTAAGTATTATGCGTCCGGTCCTTTCTTGATAGCTTTCACCATAATTCCGACACCTGCAATCAGCATCACTGTAAACAGGAGCAGGAAGATAAAGAACGTAGTTTGCACGGAGCTTACATCCAGTTTGGAGATAGCAGCCATCGTAGGCAACATATCGCGGATAGCCCACGGCTGACGACCACATTCGGCAACCACCCATCCGGCTTGTCCGGCGATGTAACCCAAAGGAATTGTCAGCAGAGCAATCCAGTGCATCCAGCGCATCTTACTCAAATCCTTTTTATAGATAAAGAAAAGAACGACTATAAAGAACAGGATGAAATATCCGCCCAAGATTACCATTATACGGAATGCGTAGAAGTTGAGAGGAACATTCGGAACCAGTTGGTTCACGTCTTTGATATATCCGTAGCCAAAATAGGGAATATTTTCCTGCAATACATTATATGCAATCTTCGCATCTTCCTCGTGTCCGGCACTCTTTGCTGCACGATAGGCGGCCAATGCGCCGATAGCCGTTTTACCACGTTCGATCTTCTCGGCAGCAGAGAGAGCCTTCGATCCGTCTTTCAACTGATACCCACCTTCGATGATATTCGTAATGCCCGGAACATAGCCGTCCACATTACGCTCGGCAAGGAAAGAAAGCATACTTGGGATTTCAAAACGGAAGAGGAAAGGATCTTTTCCATCGTTGTAAGTCTTCTTTTCAGGATTCAATACTCCTATTCCGACCAGACCGACATTCGTTCCGCCTTCATACAGACCTTCCACTGCTGCCAGTTTCATCGGTTGTGTCTGGGCAATCTGATAACCGGAACCATCACCCGTCCAAACAGAAAGCAACGATGCTACCAATCCGAAGATTGCACCAATCTTGATGCTGGCCAGCGCAAACTCACGATTACGTTTCTTCAGCAAGTACCAACAACTGATACCGACCACAAAAATAGCACCCAACACCCAGCCGGATAATACCGTGTGGAAGAACTTATTGACTGCTACAGGCGAGGTAGCCACCGCCCAAAAATCAACCATCTCATTACGGACAGTGTCAGGATTGAATTCCATGCCTACCGGATGCTGCATCCATGCGTTGGCAACGAGAATCCACCAGGCGGAAATCGTAGCTCCCAATCCCGTCAGCCAGGTGGAAGCCAAGTGGAAACGTTTACTTACTTTTCCCCATCCGAAGAACATGACCGCAATAAACGTAGCTTCCATAAAGAATGCCAAAATACCTTCAATAGCCAACGGAGCACCGAAGATATCCCCTACAAACCACGAATAATTGCTCCAGTTCGTACCGAATTCAAACTCCAGAATCAAACCCGTTGCCACACCGATGGCAAAGTTAATACCGAAAAGTTTCATCCAAAACTGGGCAGTCTTTTTCCAAAATTCGTTGCCTGTTTTATAATACAGCGTCTCCATGATTCCCATCACCACTGCCAGTCCGAGTGTGAGGGGAACAAAAATCCAGTGGTACATGGCTGTCATCGCAAATTGGGCTCTCGACCAATCGATCAGCGAGGTGTCAATACTTTCAATCATAATCCTATGTAGTTTAAGAGTTAAAAATCAGTAGATTTATCGGGGATGGCACGTTCTATCAGTTCATTTCCCACGTATGTACCTTTGTCGGCATCCGTTGGGTGGTCGCCGAGGAAATCAGGGAAAAAGAACATTTTGAGGATGAAGAACATGACGAATAATTTCAGCAAAATAATAACCCATAGGGTACGTCCTAAGGTCATACTACGGAAACCCTCCAAATAGAAGTTCCAGATCGTAAGCAGTGTATTCTTCATATGTTGACGTTATAATTTGTAATGAGTACAAATATACATTTTTTATAATTAAAACAAACAAGTAGTCAAAAAAGTTGCAAGATTTGTCGTGTTTTTCTTCAAAAACCTACCTATCGACAGAAAAAAATCATTTAACGGCGAAATAACGTCATCCGTCTATCGTTTTTGCGGCATATATAATATGTACGTACCTTCGCTAACAGTAAATCAATAGAAGTATGAATATGATAAATGTAAGAAGATTGACAGTGATGACATTTCTTGGAGCAGGTATGCTGTCCGGCATATCTGCCCAGGTTTCTCCGCTGCAAGTCGATACGCTGAAAGAAACGAAAATCCCGGATCAATGGGACTTGCAGTCATGCATCGACTATGCAAAGGAACAGAACATTACAATTCGTAAGAACCGGATCACTGCGGTCAGCACGCAGATTGATGTGAAGACAGCTAAAGCTGCCATGTTCCCCAGTCTTTCGTTTTCTACCGGCCAACAGGTGGTGAATCGTCCGTATCAGGAGACAAGTAGCCGGGTGAGCGGTAGCGAGATTATCAGTAGCAACAGCAAAACGAGCTACAACGGTAATTATGGACTGAATGCTTCGTGGACTCTATATAATGGTAATAAACGGTTGAAAACCATCCAACAGGAGAAGTTGAATAATCAGATGGCCGAGCTGGATGTGGCGACTTCCGAAAATAATATTCAGGAGTCTATCACCCAAGTATATATCCAGATTCTTTATGCAGCCGAATCTGTGAAAGTAAACGAAAACACCCTGCAAGTTTCCATTGCACAGCGCGACCGAGGACAGGAACTTCTGAATGCCGGAAGTATTGCCAAAAGTGACCTCGCGCAACTGGAAGCACAGGTGAGCACCGACCGATACCAACTTGTCACCGCGCAAGCCACTCTTGAAGATTACAAATTGCAACTGAAACAACTGCTCGAACTGGATGGGGAGAATGAAATGAACATCTACCTCCCTGCCCTGTCCGACGAAAATGTGCTGGCTCCGCTGCCTACCAAAAGAGATGTGTACATCAGCGCATTGAGCTTTCGTCCGGAGATTGAAGCGAGCAAACTGAATGTAGAGGCTTCTGAACTGGGTATCAATATCGCCAAATCAAGCTATTTCCCCACCATCAGCCTTAGCGCAGGAATCGGAACCAACCATACCAGCGGCAGCGACTTTACCTTCGGAGAACAAGTGAAGAACGGATGGAACAACTCTATCGGATTGTCTGTCAGTGTGCCTATCTTCAATAACCGTCAAACGAAAAGTGCCGTACAAAAAGCTAAATTGCAGTACGAAACGAGCATGTTATCCTTGCTTGACGAACAAAAGGCACTGTACAAAACCATTGAAAGCCTTTGGCTGGATGCCAACAGCGCGCAACAGCGTTATGCTGCCGCAAACGAAAAGTTGAAAAGTACACAAATCAGCTATGAGTTGATTAGCGAACAGTTTAATCTGGGAATGAAGAATACCGTAGAACTCCTTACTGAAAAGAATAATTTGCTGCAAGCACAACAGGAACAGCTTCAGGCTAAATATATGGCTATACTGAATACACAGTTGCTGAAATTCTATCAGGGAGATCAATTAGCTTTATAAAGAGTATAAAATCAGCATTATAAATAAGTAAAAGCATAATAAACGAATGAAAACGAAAAAGATTATTCTAATCGCCGTAGTAGTCGTTGTGGTTGTAGGAGCAGGAATATGGCTCTTTGCCGGTTCACCCGCCAAACACAAAGTGACGTACGCCACCGCTACTGTCAGTAAAGGCGATATTTCAAATTCGGTGACTGCTACCGGAACGATCGAACCGGTGACGGAAGTAGAAGTCGGTACGCAGGTGTCCGGTATCATCGACAAAATTTACGTAGACTACAACTCGGAAGTAACCAAAGGACAACTGATTGCTGAGATGGACCGCGTCACATTGCAAAGTGAACTGGCCTCACAGCAGGCAACTTACGATGGTGCGAAAGCTGAATATGAATATCAGAAAAAGAATTATGAACGCAGCAAAGGCTTGCACGAAAAGTCATTGATTAGTGATACGGATTTCGAACAGGCACTCTACAATTATCAGAAAGCGAAAAGCAGCTATGACAGCAGCAAGGCATCGCTCGCGAAAGCGGAACGTAACCTGTCTTACGCTACCATTACTTCACCGATTGACGGAGTAGTCATCAGCCGTGATGTAGAAGCAGGACAAACCGTTGCTTCTGGATTCGAAACTCCGACACTGTTCACCATTGCTGCCGACCTGACACAGATGCAAGTAGTAGCCGACGTAGATGAAGCTGATATAGGTGGTATCATAGAAGGCCAACGTGCCAGCTTCACGGTAGATGCTTATCCGAATGATGTATTCGAAGGGATCGTTACCCAGATTCGTTTGGGCGACGCAAGCAGTACGAGCAGCACAAGCAGCACTTCAACAGTAGTCACTTACGAAGTAGTCATCTCTGCCCCCAACCCCGACTTGAAACTGAAGCCTCGTCTGACAGCTAATGTCACGATCTATATCCTTGACAAAAAAGACGTATTGTCCGTTCCAAACAAAGCCTTACGATTCACACCGGAAAAACCGTTAATCGGCAATAATGACATCGTAAAAGATTGCGAAGGCGAACATAAACTTTGGACGCGCGAAGGAACTACATTCACCGCTCATCCGGTAGAAGTGGGAATCAGCAACGGTATATCCACCGAAATTATCAGTGGTATTCCCGAAGGGACAAAGGTGGTAACCGAAGCTACTATAGGTGTAATGCCCGGTGAAAACATGGGACCTGAAGGAAATATGGAAAATAGCGGAGAAAGAAGTCCGTTCATGCCGGGCCCTCCGGGAAGTAAGAAGAAAAAATAATTATTCAATGTGCCAATAACGAATTGGCGCATTAGCACATTATTGACGATGAAAAAAGTAATTGAAATACAAAATATCAAACGTAACTTTCAGGTAGGCGACGAGACCGTTCACGCATTGCGGGGCGTTTCGTTCAATATCAATGAAGGGGAGTTTGTCACCATCATGGGTACTTCCGGTTCGGGGAAGTCTACGCTGCTTAATATATTAGGCTGCCTGGACACCCCGACAAGCGGAGAGTATCTGCTCGACGATATTCCCGTACGTACGATGAGCAAGCCTCAACGTGCGGTACTAAGAAACCGGAAGATTGGATTCGTGTTCCAAAGCTACAACCTGTTGCCTAAAACAACGGCTGTGGAAAATGTGGAACTACCGCTGATGTATAACTCTGCCGTCAGTGCTTCCGAACGTCGTCGTCGCGCTATCGAGTCTTTACAGGCCGTAGGATTGGGGGATCGTTTGGAACACAAATCCAACCAGATGTCCGGCGGACAGATGCAACGGGTAGCCATTGCACGTGCGTTGGTCAACAACCCGGCAGTGATTCTTGCCGACGAAGCGACCGGAAACCTCGATAGCCGTACCTCTTTTGAGATACTCGTACTGTTTCAGAAACTTCATGCAGAGGGACGTACGATTATCTTTGTGACACATAATCCCGAACTTTCGCAATATAGCAGCCGGAATATCCGTCTGCGTGACGGGCAGGTTATTGAGGATACTGCCAATCCGAAAATTCTGTCTGCCGCCGAAGCACTGGCGGCATTGCCGAAGAATGACGAGGATTAATTAATGTGATAAGGAGTAATGAAGTTATAAGAAGCAATTCATGTGATAAGGAACAATGAAGTTATAAGATGATATGCTTAGAGCATCACGCCAACATTTTACAGTCTCATAACTTTATAACCTTATAATAGCCTTATACCTTCAGAACCCCATTAATAACTCCATAACTTTATAAACATGAATGGAACTAATTTATTTAAGATAGCTCTCCGGGCATTGGCGAACAATAAGCTGCGTGCTTTTCTAACCATGCTCGGTATCATTATCGGTGTTGCTTCCGTCATCACGATGCTGGCTATCGGACAAGGTTCGAAGAAAAGCATCCAGCAGCAGATTTCCGAGATGGGATCGAACATGATTATGATTCATCCGGGAGCCGATATGCGTGGAGGTGTCCGGCAGGACCCGTCTGCGATGCAGACTTTGAAACTTGCCGACTACGAGGCCTTGCGCGATGAGACAAGTTTCCTGTCTGCCATCAGTCCCAATGTTTCGTCATCGGGACAGCTTATTGCCGGTAACAACAACTATCCGGCTTCGGTAAACGGTGTCGGAACAGAATATCTCGATATTCGCCAACTGACTGTTGAGAATGGAGAGATGTTCACAGAAGCCGACATACAGAGTTCAGCCAAAGTGTGCGTGATCGGAAAGACCATAGTAGACAATCTGTTTCCGGACGGAAGTGATCCGGTAGGTAAGATTATCCGTTTCAGCAAGATACCTTTCCGTGTGGTAGGTGTGCTCAAAGCAAAAGGGTACAACTCTATGGGACAAGACCAGGATGCCGTAGTGCTTGCACCATATACCACCGTAATGAAACGTCTGCTTGCCGTTACGTATTTGCAGGGAGTATTTGCCTCTGCCCTCACCGAGGATATGACGGACTATGCAACTGACGAAATCAGTACAATCCTCCGCCGCAACCATAAACTGAAGGCTTCGGATGATGATGACTTCACCATCCGTACCCAACAGGAATTGAGTACAATGCTCAACTCAACCACCGATTTGATGACAACCCTGCTGGCTTGTATCGCAGGTATTTCATTGGTAGTAGGTGGTATCGGGATTATGAATATCATGTATGTATCCGTTACGGAGCGTACCCGTGAAATCGGTCTGCGTATGTCTGTCGGCGCACGCGGGGTCGACATTCTAAGTCAATTCCTCATCGAAGCCATCATGATTAGTATCACGGGAGGTATCATCGGAGTGATTATCGGCTGCGGAGCCAGTTGGATTGTCAAGAGCGTAGCGCATTGGCCTATCTATATCCAGCCGTGGAGCGTATTCCTCTCCTTCGCAGTATGTACAGTTACAGGAGTCTTCTTCGGATGGTATCCGGCTAAGAAAGCAGCAGATTTAGATCCGATAGAAGCCATCAGATACGAATAAAATGGATAATTACCAATAAAAGAATTATCTTTGTCTTTATGAAACAAACCTTTACATCCGCACGTCGTCCCCTGGAAGTACTGATACACATTATCAGCTGGGGGATTATGTTCGGTTTCCCGTTCTTCTTCGTCGAACGTGGAAACGGGAACATCAACTGGATGGCTTATACACGCCACCTTGCCGTACCACTCTCTTTCATGATTGTGTTCTACGTGAATTATTTCATTCTTGTGCCGCGCTATCTTTTCCAGAGTCAGGCCAAAAGATATGTGGTCTACAATATTATCTTTTTATGTGCCATCGGTGTGTTGCTTCATCTCTGGCAAAGTCTGACGTTCGATCCGTCATTCGCTCCCAAATCAAAAAGACCGGGGATGCCTCCGGGATGGTTGTTTTTCCTTAGGGATATGTTGAGTCTCGTATTCACTATCGGACTAAGTGCCGCTATCCGCATGAGTGCCCGATGGACACAGAATGAAGCTGCCCGAAAAGAGGCGGAACGGAACCGTGCGGAAGCGGAACTGAAGAACCTGCGAAACCAACTGAACCCTCACTTTCTGCTGAATACGCTGAATAATATCTATGCACTGATTGCATTTGATTCGGACAAGGCGCAACAGGCAGTTCAGGAGTTGAGCAAACTGCTTCGTTATGTGTTATATGATAACCAGCAGACATACGTTCCTCTCTGTAAGGAGGTCGATTTTATCCGCAATTACATCGAACTGATGCGCATCCGTCTGTCCGCCAACGTGCAGATGATTACTAAATTCGATATTCAGCCCGACAGTCAGACGCTCATTGCCCCGCTTATCTTTATCTCTTTGATAGAGAACGCTTTCAAACATGGCATCTCCCCTACTGAATCGAGTTTCATCAGTATTCATATTTTGGAGAATGATAAGGAAGTGATTTGTGAAATCCGCAATAGTAATCATCCTAAGACAGTGGAGGATAAGAGTGGCTCGGGCGTGGGATTGGAACAAGTCAGCCGTCGGTTGGAGATACTTTATCCCGGAGCTTATACGTGGTTGAAAGGCGTCTCAAAAGACGAAAAGGTATACGAATCGAGATTGAGTATCAAGATTAGAGAGTAGAAAGAAAAACGTTCAGTATAAAACGTTAAGTACAAATGTTTAGTATAAAACGTCAAGTACAAAATTTTGGATATAAAACTTTAGATATAAAACAGTATGATGTTACGTTGCGCAATCGTTGACGATGAGCCTTTAGCTCTTAGCCTGTTAGAGAGTTATGTGAATAAGACTCCGTTCCTGCAACTTGCAGGAAAGTATTCCAGTGCGGTTCAGGCGATGAAAGAATTGCCGGGCGAAGAGGTCGACCTCCTGTTTCTGGACATTCAGATGCCGGAGCTTAACGGTCTGGAGTTCTCGAAGATGGTAGATCCGCATACCCGTATTGTATTTACCACCGCTTTCGGACAGTATGCCATCGACGGTTATCGTGTCAATGCACTCGATTATCTGCTGAAACCAATCTCATACGTTGATTTCCTGCAAGCTGCCAACAAAGCTCTCCAATGGTTCGAACTCGTACAGAAACCGGAAGAGATAGACAGTATCTTTGTGAAAAGTGACTACAAACTGGTACAAGTGGACTTGAAGAAAATCATGTATATAGAAGGACTGAAAGATTACATTAAAATATATACGGAAGACGCTCCCAAACCTATCCTGTCACTGATGAGTATGAAAGCCATGGAAGAGCTCTTGCCATCCAGTCGTTTCATACGTGTGCACCGCTCCTTTATCGTACAGAAAGATAAAATACGTGTGATTGACCGCGGACGTATCGTGTTTGACAAGACATATATTCCTATCAGCGATAGTTACAAGCAAGTTTTTCAGACTTTTCTTGACGAAAGGAGCTGATTATTCATTATTTTATCGGTAAAAAAGTGATTTTTGTCGATTATAGTTTGCCAAAATCCGTTTTATATCTACCTTTGCAAAGAACAGAAAGGGATTGTGAAATTCCAAGAATAGAATAGTTTAGTTAAGTCTAGTTTAGTTTTTGTGTTGATAGCTCCCTCGTCGGCGGACGAACTAGGGAGCTATTTTTATATATTACAGGAATATTATTGCACAAAATATACATATTTTCCATAACTTTGCAGCGATAAAGTCTCACACAAATGGAATATAGCGTAGAAGAACTAAAAAATGCATTAATTGAGAGATGCGAAAAAGAGGGTATTCTATATGCAACGGTGGCAATGGATAGACGTACCAAAGAGATGATTCTTCCTGATACTTTAGAAGGAGCCCTGAAACATCCGGAATACTTTGTATGTACCTGCAGGAGAGTGAAAGATCAATATATAGTGGAGGAGATTACCAAAGTGTAATCCTCCTCCAATCTTTTATTCTTATTTTTCTTTTTTTATTCGCCCAATTCTCCCAGCAAATCGTAGGAAGGAGCAAAGAAAAGTGTTCCTGTTACAGCTGTGCTGAAGTCAAGCAAACGATCGGTATTCCCTACCGGATTGCCGATGAACATACTTTCCAACATCTGCCGGGTCGTACTGAACGTACTTGCATAACCGATGAAGTATGTACCATATTCTCCCTTGGACGTATTGGCAAACGGCATGTTGGCACGCACAATTTTCAGATCATCACCAATATTAGTGACGGCATTATGCGCATTTTGAGGTTTCTCCTCGTCAGAAAGCTCGACATCGTTAAACTTACGACGCCCGATCACTTTCTCCTGTTCTTCCACAGGCAGAGCGTTCCATGCAACCATATCGTGAATGTACTTCTGTACAAAAACATAACTTCCTCCTGCAAAATCAGCATCCTCCTCTCCTACCACCGCAAAATGATAAGGATTCTCATCAACTGCCGGATTCTCTGTTCCGTCTACAAAGCCGATAATAGCCTTGCCGTCCATATATCTGAAACCGTGAGTTTCATCGACAGGTTCAACTACGCCCTGGAGCTTCTCGTCAATGATGGAAGCAAACTCAAAACACAACCCCATCTGTTTTGCACGGATATGAAACAAGATGTCGCCCGGAGTAGAGACTGCCGTGTGCTTTCCGCCTTTGATCTCTTCAAAAGTGTTCAGTTCTTTCGGCTTTCCCTTTTCCGGGAAAAGACGGCTCCAGGCATCGGCGCCAAAGCCCATCGTACAACTGAACATCAGTTCGGGGAAACGATTACGCATGCTGCGAATCATGCCCGAGAAATTAGCGCATACATCTTTTACTTTATCAAGAGTTTCGGGAGTATCTTTTAGAGTATAAACAATAAAAATGACATTTTCACCTTGTTTCCCGGCTACGTCCTGCGGGATATTACCTCCAAATGAATTTTGATAAGGATTCATATTTTTCTTTTTTTCTGTTAGTTTCGTCAACGAAACAGTTCTAATTCATTTTTTTATTACTATCGTCAATATATGCGGCAGCCGCTTTATCCACAAATAGCTCTACATTCTGCGCGTGATGAGCTATATAGGCTGCGGGACCAGTGTCTCCCGAATTACAGATTTCTTCTACTACGTCGACTTTATTTTTTCCGGTAATCAGGAAAATGACATAGCGGGCATTCTGAATGGGGTATCCCGTCATTGCGATGCGCTTCTGCCCGTTACGGGGATGGGCGCTGACTACATAAATAGAGTTTGAAGTCAGCAAATCTTCTTGTCCGGGAAAGATGGAAGACGTGTGTCCGTCGTCTCCGGCCCCCAACAGTACAATATCAAATTCGGGCCAGCCACGCTTCAACGGTACTTGCTGCCGGACTAACTCCGAATAACGGACCGCTTCTTTCGCAGGCTTCGCCTCTCCACGAATACGGAATACATTTTCATACAAAATAGGAGTCAAACCCAAAAGAAGGTTGCGCATCATTCCGTAATTACTGTCCGAATCATCGGGAGGCACACAACGTTCATCCACCCAATAAATCCGCATACGATCCCACGGGGTAATTTCCATGTATTCATTCGCCCATAAATCGAACATCAGAGCAGGTGTGTTGCCACCGCTGACTGCGATATTGAACACTCTGTCCGGCTCTTCATTCATGATTTCCACCAAGCGGAGTATCAATGCTCGTGAAGTTTCAATAGATGAGGGAAAAACTGATAGTTTCATAATTCACAATATTGATCTGTATTCGTCAAATTCTTACAAGGATTCGTCCAGTCGGCCCCATGTTCGTGCATCATCGCTTCGCTTTCCAGAGGTCCCCACGTACCTGCGGGATAACCGTAGAGAGGTGCGTCGGGGTTGTCTTTCCAATAACGGAGTACCGGATCGAAAAATTTCCATGAGGCTTCTACTGCGTCACTTCGAGTAAATAAAGTCGGATCACCCTGGATGCAGTCGTCTATCAGACGGGCATAAGCGTCGCCACTGGGTACGCCGCCCAACTGCGCATAACTGAAATCCATCGTCACCTGGCGCACTTCAAAACCTGCGCCGGGGACTTTCATTCCGATTTTGAGCACTATTCCTTCATTCGGTTGCAAACGAAGAATCAATTTATTAGCCCGCGGACAGTTGCCACCAGCACAATGAAACATCTGATGAGGTGTCTCACGGAAATGAACGACGATTTCCGTTACTTTCGTCGGCATTTGTTTACCTGTACGAATGTAGAACGGAACGCCACTCCAGCGCCAGTTGCTAATGCCCAGTTTCATGGCAATATAAGTATCCGTACGCGAATCGGGAGCCACTCCTTTTTCTTCACGGTAGCCTTTTTTATTGCCGGAGGCTGTATATTGTCCACGAACGATATGTTCGTTCAAATCCACTTCATTCAACGGGGTGAGAGATTCGTAGACCTTCACCACTTCGTTACGGAAATTGTCGGCATTGAAAACAGCGGGCGGTTCCATAGCTGTAAGGGCTACGAGCTGTATCAGGTGATTCTGCACCATATCGCGCAGCGCACCTGCCGTTTCATAGAATCCGCCGCGTTGTTCGATACCCAGATTTTCTACGGCTGTGATTTCTACGTAGTCGATATAGTTACGGTTCCAGAGAGGTTCGAAGATGCCGTTGGCAAAACGGAAAGCCAGTACATTCTGGGCTGTTTCCTTACCGAGAAAATGGTCGATACGGTAAATCTGATGCTCATTGAATACAGAGGCATACGTTTTATTCAGTTCACGTGCCGATTCGAGATCATAACCGAAAGGTTTCTCGACGATGATACGTGAATGGGGGGTGTTGAGTCCGGCAGCTTTCAGGTACAAGGGCACTACTCCGTACAATGACGGCGGAGTGGCTAGGTAGAACAGCAGGTTGTCCGGGTCTACCTCACCGGTCAAGTCGACCAGACGTTGGCGAAGTTGCGGGTAACCTTCTTCTTTTGCCGGGTCCATCGGTAGATAGTAGAGATGGGAGACAAACGAAGCCATCAGAGCTGTGTCCTGTTCTTCGGACTTTACGAACTGTTGCAGTTCTTCTAATATATAGGAACGGTAGTTATCGTCAGAGTAGACCGTACGCCCGATACCCAATATAGAATACTCTCCGGTCAACCGCTTTTCACGGTAGAGGGAGTAAAGAGCGGGCATCAGCTTACGCTTGGTCAGATCACCCGACGCACCGAAAATTATCATTGCAAATTTATCCATTTTTCAAGAGTTGTTTTAATTTCTGTTTTGAGATGGTAAATGATAATTTTGCGGAGTGCCCTGAAAGGGCTTAATTATATAGCGTAGGGCAAAGCCCTACGTAAAAACGACAATCTGAATTTGCGCCCTGAAAGGGCATAATTGTATACAGTTCCGCCCTTTCAGGGCTTGTGGCTGGTGTGTTTTTTTCGTAGGGGGTTGCCCTACGCTTTTTAATTAAGCCCTTTCAGGGCACCCCAATAAATATATAATTGTAAGGCTTTCAGCTTAACCGCTAAAATCTCATTCAACCGCTAAATTCTCATTTAACCGCTAAATTCCCATTTATCATTTCAAAACTGTTTTCTATTTAAACATTATATGTACCCGATTTCGTATCTCCTCCGTGACCTGTCCAGTTCTCGTGGAAGAACTGTCCACGCAACTCGTCTTTGCGCTCGAAAGTGTGCGCACCGAAATAATCGCGTTGTGCCTGCACAAGATTGGCGGGCAGATCGGCAGATGTGAGCGAATAGAAATAGTTCAGCGCAGAAGAGAAAGCAGGAACAGGAAGTTCTTCTTTCATGGCTTCCGCCACCAGGTTTTTCCATCCGGGAAGCAGCGTTTTCATTTCTTCTTTAAAATAAGGAGCCAACAACAAGTGTTTAGGCTTGTCGGTGGCTTCGAAGGCGGCAGCAATGTCGTTCAGGAATATACTGCGGATGATGCATCCCCCACGCCACATGCGGGCAATGGAAGCCAGGTCGAGATGCCAGTCGAAAGCGTCGGAAGCACGTTGCAACACGGCGAATCCCTGGGCATAAGAGACGAGTTTGGAAGCATAAAGAGCAGAAAATATATTCTTTACGAGTTCCACCTTATTATATATAGGTTGTGTATGTTGACACTGATATTGTCTGGAAGCCTGATGACGCAAGTCTTTTTGTGCAGAAAGGCTTCGTTCGAATACCGCCGTGGCGATCAATCCCAACGGCATGCCGAGTTCCATAGCGTTGATGACCGACCATTTGCCGGTTCCTTTCTGTCCGGCCGCATCCAAGATTTTATCAATCAGATACCCTCCGGATTTGTCTTTATGCCGCAGGATGTTGGCGGTGATTTCGATCAGGTAGCTGCGCAGTTTGCCTTCGTTCCAACGGGCAAAGACATCAGCCATTTCCTCATTGGTCAGATCCAGCAACTTTTTCATCACCCAATAGGCTTCAGCAATCAACTGCATATCACCATATTCGATACCGTTGTGAATCATCTTCACAAAATGACCCGATCCGGCAGGGCCTACCCATTGGCAACAGGGAGTGCCGTCCGATGCTTTTGCCGCAATGCTTTGAAGGATCGGTTTCACTTCCGGCCATGCTTTCTCCGAACCGCCAGGCATGATAGAAGCTCCATTCAAGGCTCCTTCTTCACCGCCGGACACTCCGCTACCAACAAAGAGAAATCCTTTCGACTCCGCCAGTTTGACGCGGCGGTTGGTATCTTCGTAATTGGAGTTACCGCCATCAATAAGAATGTCTCCCGGTGAAAGCAACGGGAACAGCTGATCCATCAGTTCGTCAACCGGACTTCCGGCACGAACCATCATCATTATCTTACGGGGAATAGCTATCGAATCTACAAATGCTTTTATATCTGTGAATCCTTCGATGTTTTTACCTTTTGCACGACCATTCATAAAGCGATCTACCACTCCTTCCTCTACTCCGGGAACTGTACGGTTATATACCGATACATGCCACCCCTTACTCTCCATGTTTAAAGCAAGATTCTCGCCCATCACAGCCAAGCCGATAAGTCCGATATCTGTTTTATTCTGATTTGCCATAACTTATATATTTTGAATATTCTTTATCTTAGTAACAGTTGAAATGCACATTTGTTCGCAATATTTTAGATTAAAATATTATTTTTGTGGTCTACAAATAAAATCAAGGATGAAGAAGATCAAAATCGGTTTGTTGGCACGCATCGTAATTGCCATCATTTTGGGTATTGCCATCGGCACTTTTTTCCCGGCTCCGCTAGTGCGAATATTCGTTACTTTCAACGGCATTTTCAGCGAGTTTCTCAATTTCTCTATCCCGCTGATTATCGTCGGACTGGTAACGGTGGCTATTGCCGACATCGGAAAAGGTGCAGGAAAAATGCTGCTCGTGACGGCTCTGATTGCTTATTTCGCCACCCTGTTTTCGGGATTCCTCTCCTACTTCACAGGAGTCACCGTATTTCCGTCACTCATCGAACCAGGAGCGCCGCTTGAAGAAGTGAGTGAAGCACAAGGAATCCTCCCCTACTTCTCCGTCTCCATCCCACCGCTGATGAACGTCATGACGGCCTTGGTATTAGCCTTCACCTTGGGCTTGGGACTGGCGTCACTGAACAGCGACGCATTGAAAAACGTGGCACGTGATTTTCAGGAAATTATCGTACGAATGATTAGCGCAGTCATTCTGCCTTTGCTGCCGCTTTATATCTTTGGCATATTCCTCAACATGACACATTCGGGACAAGTATATTCCATCCTGATGGTGTTTATTAAAATTATCGGAGTCATCTTTGCTCTTCACATCTTCCTGTTAGTTTTTCAGTATTCCATTGCGGCACTGTTTGTACACAAAAACCCGTTTAAATTACTTAATAAAATGCTGCCGGCTTACTTCACGGCATTGGGCACACAATCTTCGGCAGCCACCATCCCTGTAACGCTGGAACAGACCAAAAAGAACGGGGTATCTGCCGAAGTGGCCGGTTTCGTGATTCCGCTCTGCGCCACCATTCATCTGTCGGGCAGCACACTGAAAATCGTAGCCTGCGCACTGGCATTGATGATGATGCAAGGAATACCGTTCGACTTCCCCTTGTTTGCCGGATTTATCTTCATGCTGGGCATCACAATGATAGCCGCTCCGGGAGTTCCGGGCGGAGCTATCATGGCCTCTCTGGGAATTCTTCAATCCATGCTCGGCTTCGACGAATCGGCACAGGCTTTGATGATCGCACTTTACATCGCAATGGACAGTTTCGGCACAGCCTGCAACGTGACGGGTGACGGAGCTATCGCTTTGATTATCGACAAAATAATGGGGAAAAACCGTGCTGAATGACTGTGCTGAAAAATAATTGGGTAGTAGCTTGGCTGGCTCACAAAAAATGCCGACATTTGCACCCACATTTTCAATTATATTAAATAATAGCGTATGAAAAAAGCCCTAATTTCAGGCATCACCGGGCAGGATGGTTCTTATCTTGCCGAATTTCTATTGCAAAAAGGTTACGAAGTACACGGTATACTCCGTCGTTCTTCTTCGTTCAATACAGGACGTATTGAACATTTGTATTTTGACGAGTGGGTGCGCGACATGAAACAGAAACGTACGATCAATCTGCATTATGGGGATATGACAGATTCTAGTTCGTTAATTCGTATTATTCAACAGGTGCAACCGGATGAAATCTACAATCTCGCTGCTCAAAGCCACGTGAAGGTTTCATTCGACGTCCCGGAATACACGGCCGAAGCGGATGCTATCGGTACGTTGCGTATGCTCGAAGCGGTACGCATCCTGGGACTGGAAAAGAAAACCCGCATCTATCAGGCTTCTACTTCCGAATTGTTCGGTAAGGTGCAGGAAGTTCCACAAAAAGAGACAACTCCATTCTATCCCCGTTCTCCGTATGGGGTAGCCAAACAATATGGTTTCTGGATTACTAAAAACTACCGCGAAAGCTATGGTATGTTTGCCGTAAACGGAATCTTGTTCAATCACGAGAGTGAACGCCGTGGCGAGACATTCGTTACCCGTAAAATTTCGCTTGCTGCCGCACGTATCGCACAGGGCGAACAGGACAAACTGTATCTGGGTAATCTGGATGCACGTCGCGACTGGGGATATGCCAAGGATTACATCGAATGTATGTGGCTGATCCTGCAACATGACGTTCCCGAAGATTTCGTAATTGCTACCGGAGAAATGCACACAGTACGCGAATTCGCAACGCTGGCATTCAAGGAAGCAGGCATCGAACTTCGTTGGGAAGGTGAAGGCGTGAATGAAAAAGGTATCGACGTAGCTACCGGAAAGTCTTTGGTAGAGGTTGATCCTAAATATTTCCGTCCGTCAGAGGTGGAACAACTGCTGGGTGACCCGACTAAAGCAAAAACATTGTTAGGATGGGATCCATGCAAAACATCATTCGAAGAACTGGTAAGTATCATGGTTCGCCACGATATGGAAAAAGTGAAGCGGATGATTGCTACCAAACATTAAATGAATTTCATTTCACCACAGAGGACGCAGAGGACACAGAGGATTTTATTTTTTCCTCTGTGCCCTCCGTGTCCTCTGTGGTGAAAATAATAAAAGATAGAATGGAAAAGAATGCAAAGATATATATAGCAGGACACCGCGGACTTGTGGGATCTGCTATCTGGAAGAATTTGCAGGATAAAGGATACACCAATCTGATAGGCCGCACGCACAAAGAGCTTGACCTGCTGGATGGAATGGCTGTCCGTAAATTCTTCGATGAAGAACAGCCGGAATATGTATTCCTTGCCGCTGCCTTTGTGGGTGGTATCATGGCGAACAGTATCTACCGTGCCGATTTTATATACAAGAATCTGCAGATTCAACAGAACATTATCGGAGAGAGTTTCCGTCACAATGTGAAAAAGCTGCTCTTCCTCGGCAGTACGTGTATTTATCCACGCGATGCCGAACAGCCGATGAAGGAAGATGTATTGCTTACTTCACCGTTGGAATATACCAACGAGCCGTATGCAATCGCTAAAATTGCCGGACTGAAAATGTGCGAGAGCTTCAACCTGCAATATGGAACGAACTACATCGCCGTGATGCCGACAAACCTTTACGGACCGAATGATAATTTCGATTTGGAACGCAGCCATGTATTGCCTGCCATGATTCGCAAGATTCATTTGGCACACTGTCTGAAAGAAGGAAACTGGGAAGCTGTACGCAAGGATATGAACCAGCGTCCGGTGGAAGGTGTCAATGGCGACAGCTCGAAAGAGGACATTCTGGCTATTCTGAAAAAATACGGAATCAGCGAAACAGAGGTCACTCTCTGGGGTACGGGTACTCCTCTCCGCGAATTCCTCTGGAGCGAAGAAATGGCGGATGCCAGTGTCTTCGTTATGGAGCATGTGGACTTTAAAGATACCTATAAAGAAGGTAGCAAAGATATCCGCAACTGCCATATCAACATCGGAACCGGTAAGGAAATCACCATCCGCCAACTGGCCGAACGGATCGTTGAAACAGTAGGTTATCAAGGTAAACTGACCTTCGACAGCAGCAAACCGGACGGCACAATGCGCAAGCTAACCGATCCTTCAAAACTGCATGCACTGGGCTGGCACCACAAAATTGAAATCGAGGAAGGCGTACAAAGAATGTACGAATGGTACTTGAAATAAGAAATGAAGTTACTGTAAATATGCTATTAGCTGAATGTTTTTTTGCTAATAGCATATTTTTTTTAGCTATAATGATAATTAAATTAGCTATAATGATAATCAGTTTTGCTATAATGATAATCCAATTAGCTATAAGCATAATCTGTTAAGCTATGAGCATAATCTTTTTTTATACTACAAGCCAATCTCCCCCACTACTCTCTCCCCCATTTCCAAAAATTCTTCACTCTTAATTCTTCATTCTTAATATAATTGCTATATTTGCACAATTTAATACCAAATGTGCAAAAAACAATGGAACAAAGTTTTATAGCCTATATTGAGAATAGTATCAAGAATAATTGGGACCTGGATGCCCTGACCGATTATAAAGGTGCAACTTTACAGTATAAAGACGTAGCTCGTAAAATCGAGAAACTCCATATCATCTTTGAAGAAAGCGGAATCCGCAAAGGAGACAAGATTGCCGTTTGTGGAAGAAACAGCTCTCACTGGGGAGTTACTTTCCTTGCCACACTGACCTATGGAGCCGTTATTGTACCTATTCTCCATGAATTTAAAGCAGATAACGTGCATAATATCGTCAACCACTCCGAAGCTAAATTACTGCTTGTAGGAGATATGGTATGGGAAAACCTGAACGAGTCGGCAATGCCGCTATTGGAAGGTATCCTGATGATGAATGACTTCACCCTATTAGTGTCACGCAGCGAACGGCTCACGTATGCACGCGAACATCTGAACGAAATGTTCGGCAAAAAATATCCGAAGAATTTCCGTAAAGAGCATGTCGCTTATCACAAAGACGAACCGGAAGAACTGGCAGTTATCAATTATACTTCGGGAACAACGAGTTATTCCAAAGGAGTCATGCTCCCCTACCGCAGTCTGTGGTCGAATACCAAATTTGCTTTTGAAGTGTTGGAACTGGAAGCCGGAGATAAAATCGTTTCCATGCTTCCTATGGCACACATGTACGGATTGGCTTTTGAATTCCTTTATGAGTTCTCCGTAGGTTGCCACATCTACTTCCTCACCCGTATGCCAAGCCCTAAGATTATCTTCCAGGCTTTTGAAGAAGTGAAACCCAGTCTGATTGTTGCCGTACCACTCATCATCGAAAAGATAATCAAAAAAAGCGTACTTCCGAAGTTGGAAACTCCGGCGATGAAGATATTGCTGAAAGTGCCTATTATCAATGACAAGATAAAGGCAACAGTGCGCGAAGAGATGATTAAGGCATTCGGCGGAAACTTCAAGGCAGTCATCGTAGGAGGTGCAGCGTTCAATCAAGAAGTGGAACAGTTCTTGAAAATGATTGATTTCCCTTATACGGTTGGATATGGAATGACGGAATGTGGCCCGATTATCTGCTACGAAGATTGGAGAAAGTTCAAACCGGGTTCTTGCGGAAAGGCTGTGCCACGGATGGATGTACGGGTATTGTCATCTGATCCCGAAAATATCGTTGGTGAAATCGTATGTAAGGGCCCGAATGTGATGCTGGGCTATTACAAAAACGAAGAAGCCACTCAAGAAGTCATCGACAAGGACGGTTGGTTGCATACCGGCGACTTGGCTTTGATGGATGAAGAAGGTAATGTTACAATCAAAGGACGCAGCAAGAACCTGTTATTGAGCTCCAGCGGACAGAATATCTATCCGGAAGAAATTGAAGATAAATTGAACAACCTGCCATACGTGGCTGAAAGCATTATCGTTCAGCAAAACGAGAAACTTGTCGGACTTGTTTATCCCGACTTCGACGATGCGTTCGCTCACGGCCTGAAGACTGAAGACATCGAACAAGTAATGGAAGAAAACCGCGTGACACTGAACACTATGTTACCGGCATACAGCCAAATATCCAAGATGAAAATCTATCCGGAAGAATTTGAAAAGACACCGAAGAAGAGCATCAAGCGTTATTTGTATCAGGAAGCAAAAGGCTGATAGATTGTCAGCTGCATAGAGAAAGATATAACTTAAACCGAAAAAGAGAAAGGAATGAAGATAAAGAAAACAATACTTACGGCAGCTATACTAATGGCTGCCGTTTCTTTACCGGCACAGAACAAGAGTGCAGGGATCAATATATCCATCTGGAAAGATATATGCACGCAACCGCATGACAGTACACAGACGACCTATGTAAACATCGGCCTCCTGTCTACCATGAACCGTCTGAACGGCGTGGGTATCAATGCGTTGGGAAGCGTGGTTCATGGTGACATGAACGGAGTACAAATCACCGGATTAGCCAACTTGGCAGGGGGTACTATGCGGGGCGTTCAGCTGGCTGGTATCAGTAATATCAGCGGCGATAACACCGTAGGGCTTTCTGCTGCCGGATTGGTAAATATCACCGGCGACAGAGCACAGGGAGTAGTCATATCCGGGCTAACGAGCATCGGCGGAGACAACAACTCGGGGTTAATGATTAGTGGTTTCATGAATGTGACGGGCAATATGGCTTCGGGCTTACACTTCTCCGGAGCAGCAAATATCACCGGACAGAGCTTCGGCGGTCTGATGGCTTCGGGACTTTTAAATGTAGTAGGCGAACACATGAACGGTTTGCAGATAGCAGGAATTGCCAATATAACCGCTTCAAAGCTGAATGGAGTGCAAGTAGCATTATGCAACTACGCAACGAAAGCGCGCGGACTTCAAATTGGTCTTGTCAATTACTACAAAGAAGATATGAAAGGTTTCCAACTTGGTTTGGTGAATGCAAATCCTGATACAAAAGTGCAAATGATGGTATACGGTGGAAACGCAACGCCTGCCAATATCGGAGTACGGTTCAAGAACCAGTTGTTTTATACAATATTGGGAGTGGGTTCCATGTATCAGGGATTGAATGATAAGTTTTCGGCCAGCGCATCCTATCGTGCCGGTCTGTCTTTCCCCCTTTACAAGGGGTTATCCATCAGCGGAGACCTCGGATACCAGCACATCGAGGCTTTTGATAACAAAGATGAGGTCATCCCGAAACGCCTGTACGCATTGCAGGCACGTGCAAATCTGGAATATCAATTTACCAAGAAGTTCGGCATCTTTGCAACAGGTGGATATGGGGTAACCAGATTCTATAATAAATCGAGCAATTACGATAAGGGAGCTATTATCGAAGCGGGTATTGTTCTTTTCTAAACTTATTCACCACAGAGGACGCAGAGGACACAGAGGTTTACTATTTTTTATTCACTATAGAGTAACACAGAGTCTCATGTATTTAGAATCGTATTTATCGCTCTGTTTTACTTGCAGAAAAAAACTCTGTGTCCTCTGCGTCCTCTGTGGTGAATAAATTCAGAAACGTGCAACTTTGAGCATACTGATTACTAATTATACCTTTTCTTTTATCAGACCAGTACGATAAGCAACGAGCAATTTCTTCAAATCCTGTATTTGAGTCACCAATTCTTTTCCTTTATCGGTATCTTTCACCATCATCCGTTGCGAATTGAATTCCAAGACAAAGTTGGTAGATTTGATATCAAGCCCCTCTTCAATAGCTTTCTGACGAGACTGGAACGGCTCGTGCTGCACAAGCTGCATACCATGAGAATGATAAACAAGCGTATATCCCGCAATTCCCGTTTCCGGCTGATAAGCTTTTGAGAATCCGCCATCAATAACGAAAAGCTTGCCATTGGCTTTCATTGGCTGTTCTCCCTGAATTGTTTTCACAGGCACATGCCCGTTGATGATATGCGAGTGAGGGCCGGAAGCTCCAAACTCTGCCAAAATCTGATCGCAGACATCTTCCCGGTTACGCAATGTATAATAATAACCTTTCTTCTCTTTATGCAATTCTTTATCTTCTACGAAATAACGCTCAAAAGTTGCCATCTTATCCTTATCGAACAAGGGAGCTTCCGGACCACACCACATATACCAAATGTAATCCATAGCAAATTCCTTATCCTCCTCCCCTTCTTCATCGAAGTACGCAGTACGAATCAGTTGATCGGCTTTATCCAGCAATTTACGCCCCCAATATTCCTTACCACGTATTTTGACATGCTTAAAGCTGCCATCCTCATTCAGAGGGACAGAAGCGTGATAAAGAAGATTCGAATTTGAAACCAGATACATTCCGCCGTATGTAAACAGGCAACGCATGTGTTTCTTCAGCTTTTCACTATTCATAAATGAATAATGAATCTTTTCTACCAATTCGCGTTCTTCTTCCGTCAACCGGTAAGGATCGGCAGGATCTACGGTCGGGAAGTTGGTATCGCGCAAAGCATATTCTTTTCCTTCGTATACAAAGATGCCACGCTCAAAATCAATCTTTTCCAGCAGTTTACGGTTGGTCATCCCAAACTCCGGACGACGGTCGATAATTTCGGCTTCCAGCTTAAACTGGATAATGGTAATGGCTTTATGCATTTGAGTTATCAAGCGCAGAGTCTTCTCATTATAATGAGCGTCGGCAAAATTCATCTTCGGCATGAAGATGGTGCAAGGATCATCGGCATACGTATCCATTGCAAAAGTAGCCAATGGAAGCAGATTGATTCCGTATCCGTCTTCAAGCGTGCCCAGGTTGCCGTAGCGCATGGACATACGTATCACGTTGGCAATACAGCTGTCGTTACCGGAAGCTGCCCCCATCCAGAGAATATCATGATTTCCCCATTGAATATCGAAGTTATGGTAATTGCACAACGTATCCATGATGATATGCGCGCCAGGACCACGGTCGTAAATATCGCCTACGATATGAAGAGAGTCAATAGTCAGACGCTGAATCAGATTGCACATAGCGATAATGAAATCGTCGGCACGCTTGGTAGTGATAATCGTGCTGATAATTACATTGATATAAGCATGCTTGTTCGGCTCGATGGAAGATTCGTGCAATAATTCCTGAATAATATAAGAGAACTCGGCAGGCAGCGATTTACGAACCTTCGAACGGGTATATTTGGAAGATACATTCTGACAGACCTTCACCAGTTGGTTCAGGGTAATCAGATACCAATCATCCAGATCCTTTTCACGGGCTTTCACTAATTGAAGTTTCTCTTCGGGATAGTAAATCAACGTGCAGATTTCTTTCTTTTCAGCCTCGCGGAGAGTGTTGCCGAATATTTCATTTACTTTACGTTTTACCGCACCTGAAGCGTTTTTCAGTACGTGCTGAAAAGCCTCGTATTCTCCATGAATGTCAGTCAGGAAATGCTCTGTCCCTTTAGGTAGATTTAAGATAGCCTCCAGATTGATTATTTCCGTACTAGCATCGGCAATCGTAGGAAAACTTCGGGAAAGCAGTTGCAGGTAACGGAGATCGCCCACAATGCTTTCAGGAGTTATGTTACTTTGAGCAGTCATTTTATTTACTATTTTACTATTTACAATTTACTAGTTACTAATTACGATTCAGCAATGTACCATTCTCAATTTAACAAGAACATCAACAACACTTGGGCGATAATTACCCGCAAGAACATACATAGCGGATAAACAGTCGCATAGGCTACGGATGGGTTGTCGCCGGGGATTGTATCGTTTACATAGTTCAGTGCCATCGGATTTGCCATACTTCCGCACAACATACCGGATACAGAACCGAAATCGATCTTCATCATCTTGAAGGCCACGAATCCAACCAACACTGTTGGAATGATAGTCAATCCGGCTCCCAAACCAATCCATAATAAGCCTTCCGGACGGAATACGGTATCGAAAAAGTGAGCTCCCGCATCCAGTCCCAGACAGGCAAGGTACATGGAAAGTCCCAAGGCACGCAACATCAGGTTCGCGCTACGGGTGGTATAGGTAATCATGTGTATCCGTGGTCCAAAAGTACCCAGAAGGATACCGACAATGATCGGTCCGCCCGCTAATCCCAACTTCACAGGAGTACTGACACCCGGAAAAGAGAAAGGAATAGCCCCCAGTGCCAAACCAAGCACGATACCGATAAATATAACAACCAGATTGGGTTCTTTCAGGCTTTTCACGGCATTTCCCAATACTTTCTCCACATTCTGGATAGCAGCAGCCTCGCCCACCACTGTCAGGCGGTCGCCCAACTGAAGTATCAATCCCGGAGTAGCAAGCAGTTGCACCCCCGACCGGTAAACACGGCTGATGTTAATACCGTAATGGTTTCTCAACCGGAGTGCACCGAGTTTCTTACCATTCAGTTCGGGACGGGTGACAACGATACGCTGCGAGATCAATTCGCTGTCAATCGCATTCCAGTCAATGTCCTCTTTATTCCAATCCGTATTTTCCTGTTCACCAAAAAGCACTGTCAGGGCCAAAGCGTCTTTTTCCGCAGTTACCACCAGCAGACGGTCGCCTTCTTTCAGAATCTTGTCTGAAGTCGGAATACTGACATGTCCGTCACGCCACAAACGGGATATGACAAACTTCGGGTAACTCATACGAGCTATATCCTTGATACTTTTATTGAAAATAGCAGGATTGTGTACTTGAAACGCTGCAATATAAGTTTTGTTCGCATCGTCTTTCTCTTTTATCTCCAAGTCTTCTTTGCGGACCAATACTTTACGGATTAATAAAACAGCAAGAATTACGCCGACTACTCCCATCGGATAGGCCACCGCACATCCTAAAGCAGGCGTACTGCTGTTTATTCCCATCTGTTTCAGAGTTTGTTGCGCAGCTCCCAATGCCGGAGTGTTTGTCGTTGCTCCACAAAGGATGCCCACCATATCAGGAAGAGAGACACCCGTTGCATAACTAGCCACCACCGTCAACAACGTTCCCAGCAGAACGACTCCCAACGCCAACATATTCAGCGTTACCCCGCCTTTACGGAAAGAGCTAAAAAAACCGGGACCGACTTGTAGCCCGAGGGAATAAACGAAAATGACCAGTCCGAAACTTTCTGCGTAGTTTAACATCTGCGGATCGACCGAAAGCCCGAGATGGCCGGCCAGGATACCCGCAAAAAAAACAAAAGTGACTCCCAGGGAAACTCCCCAGAAATGCACTCTTCCCAAGCCCAAACCAATGGCAGAAATCAGTGAAAGTACCACAACAGCCTGTAAGGCAGAATGTTCGATGAATAGACTATATAACCACTCCATGTATATAAAAACTAATAGGGCGCAAAGATAAAAACTATTTAGTCCGGTTCAAAACTTTTAAGCTTTCATTTCGCGCCCCAATTATACCCTGATTCATATATCCTGAAATCTTATTGATTACCCTTTTACACTGTTACCTGTTATTTTGTTCTTAATATCTGTTATATTTCTATCTTAACAATCTTATCCTTTCTCTTTTTACCCGCATCTTGTTATCCTTCCAACGATGCTTTTTTACCTGTTTCTTCCTTTACGCTTACCTATTTCTTTATCTTTTTCTAATTTCTTTATCTCTCCTAATTTCTTAACCTTTTCTTATTTCTTCCTGCTTCACGTTTCTTCCTGCTTTACGCTTCATCTTGCTTTACGTCTCATCTTTTCCCTTGAAACTCCACAAAGTTATTTCGTCCGTCCAGATAACCGCTCAATCTGTTTCCACCGATATATACATCATCCAGGTATGAAACATCATTCGGTCCGTATGACATACGAATGGAAGTCTGTGCATAATTTTCCCAACTCCAACGGAAATTATATTCATATTGATCGACTGTTCCATTAGGATATTCCACCCGTATATAGTCGATTCCGGTACGGTCTAAAAAGAAATCCAGTTCCTGACGGCAATAGTTACCGTCCATGTCGCGGTAGAAACTAACCCAGGTACGGCTACATAAATCAGCCGAACGGTTATAGTACCCTGCACCATTATTATCATCATCATAGAAACTATCTATTTCCACTTCGCAAGAGGTAAAACTTACCATCAATATAGCCATCAACGCCAAACCGAAGTATTTAAATGTGCTCGTTTTCATATTCCTTTATTTTTAATGGTTCTCTAATTATTATATATCATTTATCTTTCGATAGAACAAAAGTAGAGAATGAATTTTCCCCATGAAACTGAAAACTCCTACTTATCAGGAGGAAATTGCCTAAATCTAGGAGTAAATCCCTCCGGCGAAGTCTATTTCAAAGAATTCTTGTATCTTTGCCTCTTGCTAACAACACATGAAATTATCCGTCACATGAAGTCTATCAAATCACATATCACCCAATTATTGAAGTCCCTCAATGAGGGAGTATTCGAAAAAGAGCATACCATCGCACTGTCTCTGCTATCCGCCATGGCAGGGGAAAGTATCTTTCTGCTGGGCCCTCCGGGAGTAGCTAAAAGTTTGGTAGCACGCAGGCTCAAACTGGCATTTAAAGACGCAGATGCTTTTGAGTATCTGATGTCCCGCTTCAGTACACCGGACGAAATATTCGGTCCCGTCTCCATTTCAAAATTGAAGGATGAAGATACGTACGAACGCATCACAAAAGGATACCTGCCGACAGCATCAATCGTCTTTCTGGATGAAATATGGAAAGCCGGCCCTGCTATCCAAAATTCCCTTTTGACGGTAATCAATGAAAAGATATACCGCAACGGACAATTTACAGTGCGTGTACCCCTGAAAGCATTAATTGCCGCTTCCAACGAACTGCCGGCAAAAGGTGAAGGACTGGAAGCTTTATACGACCGTTTCCTGATCCGTCAGTTTGTCGGATGTATCGAACAGGAATATGCGTTCGATCAGATGATTTCTTCTACGCGGGAGATAGAACCTGAAATCCCTGAAAAGCTCCAGGTGAACGATGAATTATACAACCAGATACAAGCTGAAAGCGAAAAAGTAGGCATTCACTATACCATCTTCGAGCTGATTCACAATATCAAACGAGAAATTGAACAATATAACACAGGACGGGATGAAAACACCCCTCCCATCTATGTATCCGACCGCCGCTGGAAGAAAATAGTAGGTCTGCTCCGCACATCAGCCTATCTGAATGAATCTCCGGGAATTCATTTCTCCGACTGCCTGTTGATGAGCGCCTGCCTATGGGATGAAATTTCGCAGCTCCCCATTATCGAAGAGATTGTAGAACAGTCGATAGCACGAGGCATCAACACCTATCTGTTAGGAGAAAAACGGCTGGAACAAAAACTGGACACACTGAAAGAAAACATGAAGTCCGAACACAGCCTGCGTGAACTTAGCGATCCGGGAATTCAGGTAGTAGACACCTTCTATCATCGCATAGAAGGTTATCACATTGCCGGAAACCTACTCATATTTGCTTCCGATTACCAGTCTTTGAAGAAAGACAGCAACCGGCTGTTTTATATCCAGCAGGATAAATTCCGTCCGGTCAACAAAATCCTGAAAGCCTACGATTTTGTAAAGAACAGAAATATCGCGCAAAAGAATATCTATTCCCTCCGAAAAGGAAGACGGTCTGTTTTCGTCAACAATCAGGAATATCCGTTACTATGTTATGACAATTGTGATCCTTTGCCTGCACAACAGGATGGCAACACTCCGTTCGAATTTACATTGCAGGAAGTGATCGACTTGCTGCATCAAATGGAAGTGGAATATAAAACAATCTCCGAACGGGAAACAGCATATACAAAAGAGCATCTCTTCTTAAGCTCATCGCAAAAAAGCAAGATCAAACGAATTTTAGGAGAGACTGCACATATCATAGAGAATTACCGGAACGAACTCCGCATCATCGCTCATGCCCATGAACAAGAGAACAGAGAGTATTAGGCTCAAACACCTGCAAGACATTTATTATGAGAAATTACAGGGAATAGCCTACGATGTGTACGACGAACAACTGCACAACCTGATTATCCGTCCCGAAGAACTGGATGCGGATATTCACCGGTATTTTCGTCACACGCAACCCTCCCTGCAAGATTTCTACTCCCACTACGCGTCGCAATGGGAATACTTTCATGAAATGGATGAAGCATCCGACACCAAGTTTCTCCAATTCCTGAAAAACAGCGCCTACCCGTTCTCGATGAAATATCACCTGGTAGACCTCAACGTAAAATACTACCTCCAGCGTTTTGACGCAATCAGCCCGCGCTCTAAAGAATGGAAAGCGTTGCGGACTCTCTTCTTCGACAAATGGCACACACTGCTCTCGAACAACGAGTTCAACTATCAGATGGAACATATCGAGCGGCTTTGTGATGATTTCTACCGTCTTCAGCTATCACTTGCCAAAAACCTTCCGGTGCGTGGCGGCTCACGCCTCGTCTGGTTACTCCGCAACCATAAACAGATAGCAGAACAGATTTTAGAATACGAAGAAACGATCAAACGAAATCCCGTTATCCGTGAACTGGTAGAAATCTTGGGCAAGAAACACCAAAGCAGCCGGAAACGTTTCAAAATGACTGCCGGTATTCATCGGGAACAAATTATATCTCATGCCACCCGAAGCGATATTACAGGTATTTGCGAAGGAAACGACTTAAACAGCCTTCTTCCCTTGGAATATTGTTATCTGGCCGAAAAAAGTCTGCAACCCATTTTCTTTGAGCGTTTCATTGAGAAGAGATTGCAAGTCATCGACTATCAATCACACGAAAAGCAAACCATCAACGACAAGAAAACAATAGGGAACGAAGTTTCCGAAGAAGCCGAAGGCCCTTTCATTGTTTGTCTGGACACTTCCGGTTCCATGGCAGGCGAACGGGAAAGAATCGCGAAATCCACCCTACTTGCCATTGCCGAACTGACGGAAGTGCAACACCGAAAATGTTACGTCATCCTGTTTTCCGATGATATCGAGTGCATTGAAATCACAGATTTAGGCGGCAGTTTCGATCGCCTGGTCGATTTCTTATGCCAATCCTTTCATGGCGGAACTGATATGGAACCTGTTATCACGCATGCTTTGCGGAAGATCAGCGAAGAAGGATATATGGAAGCGGACATTATCACCGTATCGGACTTTGAGATGCGTCCTGTCGATCAACTACTATCCCGAACCATCGAACACGCGAAAGCGAAACAGACAAAGATGTACGCTATTTCTTTAGGTGGCAAGAGTGCCGAGACCAGCTATCTGAAATTATGTGATAAATATTGGGAATATAGCATTCAAAACGCCGAAAGTCTTAATAAAAATAGAATTGAGGAATCAAATAATTAATCAATGTTATAAAACATCTCTTTTTTCTTGTTTTATTTGCAAAGTTGACAGAAGTCCGTATATTTGTACTGTGTTTTTCATAGTATTAGATTTAAGGTTAACAAAAAGATTGGCTGTCTGGGATAGATAGCCTTTTTTTATGTCCTTTTCTTACGTCAAATATACCGTCACTATCCCATCCGGATGTTTACCCTATCCCATGAAGATACCGTCACTATAATAAGCGGATAGCGTCAATATGTTTCAAGTTCCCATTCCATCGATAAAAATTAAAAGCTTTCGAAAAAAAAATCTTCCGTTTAACATTTGAAACATAGCAGGTTATCTCATTTTACAAAAAACAGGTAAAAAAAATCTTGCTAAAAGATTTGCGTAGTCCAAAAGTTCCCCCTATATTTGCACCGCATTTGAGAGAGAATGCGGGTTCAAGGAAGTTTGGGTGAGTGGCTGAAACCACCAGTTTGCTAAACTGACGTACTCGTAAGGGTACCGGGGGTTCGAATCCCCCAGCTTCCGCAAAAAATCTCAATATAAAAAAGAGCTAAGTTTTAAAGACTTGGCTCTTTTTAATCTATCAAACTCCGGTGGGTTCGTCTAACGGTTAGGACACATGCCTCTCACGCATGTAATACGAGTTCGATTCTCGTACCCACTACAAAGAAAAAGAGGAAATGCAGTTTAACTACATTTCCTCTTTTTCTTTATAGATCTCAAAGTAAGATTCTTTATCTATTCTCAACCGGACTCTTTCTTCCCTCTTCTGCCCAGCCAGGTTTACGAACAAGTTGAAATACAGTTGACTGAAAGAAAGGTTGGAACGATCATAGGTTATATCAAACGTCCAGGTTCTACGG
Organism: Bacteroides sp. AM16-13; assembly: GCF_003602705.1. Taxonomy (NCBI): domain Bacteria; kingdom Pseudomonadati; phylum Bacteroidota; class Bacteroidia; order Bacteroidales; family Bacteroidaceae; genus Bacteroides; species Bacteroides sp. AM16-13. Next base: position 98,287 of record NZ_QTLK01000014.1, on the reverse strand, counting down.
AAAGAATCGAAAGTAGCGAATGGTTGCTCACCTCCTTTACACATAAACACTTCCGGGAAAGACGTAGGCGGATAAGGCTGGAATAAGCCCGCTAATTGGGCATACACATAGTCAATCATCCATTCGTCTCCCGTCAAGGTCAATTCCCCTTTCAAGCGGAGTTTGATTGCATAACTGGCAGTCACGTCAGACGAGGTATAAACAGGGACTTGGCTTTTTGCCGAATAGTTACCGTCTTTATATCCAAGACTCATCGTTAGTTTAGACCGGCCGACGCCATTAAATTCATCTACTTCCTGATCCGCCGACTGATTTTTCAGGTTAATCATAAATGTCAGTTTACCGAGAGTCGGGTCACCCGGATATTGCGCAAGCGTGTCCAACACATAATCTTCGGTATTATAACTTCGGGCTATCAAATCTCCCTTTCCTGCCTCCAAAGCCGGACCGCCTCTTTCCACATCCACATTGCCAACCGGATAATAAATAGCATCATTATCCCTAACGCAACCACTCAAACAAAACAGCAACACTGCCAAGCCTATTATCTTATTCATAATCACCTTACTTCTTGATTTTGCGGACAAAGATACATCTTTTTTATACCACCCTTGATTTATGTCAACCGTTTTTAGTATTTTTGCACACATCAAGACAGAAAAGACATGGATACACTATTAAGAGAGACTGTAAATGCTGTTGTCAATTCCCGCTTTCCGGAGATGAGTATAGAAGGAAGACGGCAGATAGAAAGCATACTGATTCGTGAAGAATTTCCCAAAGGAGCCATAGCGCTCAACGAAGGAGAAGTAGCCCACGAACTTGTTTTTGTAGGAAAAGGCATGCTTAGGCAGTACTATTACAAAAACGGGAAAGACGTGACCGAACATTTCTCATACGAAGGATGTATCGTGATGTGCATTGAAAGTTTTCTGAAACAAGTACCCACCCGGCTAATCGTAGAAACTCTTGAACCTTCCATTATTTACTTATTCCCCCGCGACATGATACAAAAATTAGCGAGGGAGAACTGGGAAATCAACATGTTCTATCAAAAGATATTGGAATACTCTTTAATTGTATCACAGGTTAAAGCAGACTCCTGGCGTTTCGAATCCGCTCGCGAACGTTATAACCTCCTGCTCGAAACACATCCGGAAATCATCAAACGCGCGCCTCTGGCACACATCGCTTCCTATCTTCTGATGACACCGGAGACACTAAGCCGTGTACGCTCCGGTGTTCTATGATTTTAGCGGCTTTTCCGGTATTCTTTTGGAGACATACCGGTGTAATGCTTGAAATATTTCCCAAAGAAAGACTGGTTTGCAAAATTCAGCCGGTCGGCAATCTCCTGTATGTTCATACTTGAAGAATTCAGGAGGGCTTTCGCTTCCAGAATCACCAACTCGTCAATCCACTCCCCTACCGTTTTTCCGCTGACTTCTTTCACTACTCCCGAAAGATGTTTCGGCGTCAGACACAGTTGGTCGGCATAGTATTTTACGCTGCGTTCAGACTGGTAAGACTCCACTAGAGACTCATAAAAGCGTTCGAAGATATACTCTTTCCGGCTTTTGTTCTTCATCGTAGTAGCGTTTGCAGGTGCATGATTAGTAAAAATAGTGCAAAGCTCGAAAAAGAACCCCTGCATCAGTCCCATTACCACTTCCCTACGATATAAAGCTTCCTTATTCCTCAACCGTTTCCTGATAAACGCGTGATACTCCTTCACCACCTCCTGCTCGTGCGGAGTGAGGTCGAAACACGGATAATCTTTCAGATAGAAAAACAAAGAAAGTACATTTCCGATCTTAGGCAACGTTTCCAGCAAGTTCTTCGACACAGCAAAGAAAATGCCTTTAAAATCGTGACTGAAATACCGCTGCTCGATAATCTGATTAGGCAGTGCTATCACCATCAATCCGGGACACAATTGAAATTCACGCAGACTGATCTTAAAAGTACCGGTACCCTCCAGACAAAGCCCCACCGTCAACACTTCCAGTTTGGTAGGCCCGTTATACAACGATATAACGCTCTCCGTATCGAAAAGCGCTATATCATTATCAACAACATCAATGTTGTCGGCATCTATATGTTTAGAATGAACTACCGAAGAAATACCTACTTTCGGAACACTTTGAATATCCATACTCTCTCTTTTTTTGGCGACAAATATACCAGCATTTAATCAGATATACAAGCCAATCGGGAGCATTATCGGACATAATGAACACTTTTAGATACTTATCGAACAGACCGGAACAGATATTCATAATCACGTTTGGCAGCCGGCACCGTCCACTTTTCCGGGACAAACTTCCACTGATTGAGCGCTTTCGGGTCCATCGTTCCTTTCTTCTCAATATAATTCATCAGATAGAAACGGAGGTCCTTATCCGTAGAGAAAATAATGCGGTCTTTCAATTTCTCCTGCGGGATGCCCGACCCTTTCGTCAGCAATTCTCCGCCACCATTGCCACGGTAAGAATTCAAGGCCACCTTATATATCTTATCCATGCGGAAAGGAGAACCATCGGCCATGCTTGTAATCGTTATTTTTTCACCCTGCGGTTTAGTGACATCCACCGTATAAATAATGCCCGAAGCCGAGTCGAAATTAAAACTGTAATTCTGGAAAGACGATCTATCCTCCGCACTTTCACGACGCTTCTCCTTGAACCAGAGCAGATGATCCTCCGGCGATTTCATCCGGTTCGTCCACATATAATAAGACATCTCCAAGAAATCCTTAATCTCCTTTCCGGACAGAGTCATCACATACAGCATGTTCTCATACTTATATAAATTGAACATATCACTCACGAATACATCCCCCTTCTTTATTTCCGAATCAAACGAAAGCGGAGCGGCAAACGAGATGTCGGCACCGGTGATGTCGAGCTGCAAGGTATGTATCAGGTCGATAAAGGCAGAAGGGCCGAAGAAAGCAGGATGAGTGGAGATACTTTCGGTAAAAGTGCCGATCTTCTTCGAAACGAACTTCTGCACCGTTTCATATTGCGGGGCAAAACGCTTCATAAAGTCCTCGCTGATTCCGTAAGCCTCCGTTTCCGTCAAGACACCCTTGATATCCTTGCTCTGCACCTTTCCATCTTTCAGTTTCAAGGTCACATCTACGTTAGACAAAACAATCCCATTGCTGGCCGGATCGATAATCAACACCGAGTCTCCGGCAACATTCATCACCTTCTTACATTCGCGGGAATGATCGTGCCCCATCAATACGATATCGAATCCCGGCACATTCTTCGCTACGTTGAGAGAAGCATTCTCGTTGTACTTGCCCGACATTTTGAAAGCCTCCTGTCCAGCATGGAACAAGCCGACCACCAAATCCGGGTTCTCTTTTTCACGGATAACCTTCATCCATTTGCGTGCCGTCTCTTCCATATCGTCGAAACGCAATCCTTTCCACAGATTTTCGGAGAGCCATGCAGGGATGGCAGGGGTAATCATTCCCAATACCACGATCTTCACGCCATCACGTTCCAACACTTTGTAAGGAACCAGATGGGGCTGTCCCGTAGATGTATCTATGATGTTGGCACCCAACACTGGGAAGTCACAAGTGGTGATCCAACGGTCGAAAACGGCACGTCCCGTTTCCACGTCATGGTTACCCATGTTGCCGGCATCATACTTCATGTAATTCATCATTTCCGAGCAAAGATGGGGAGACACCGTATCTATATAATTATAGTAATAGGCAGTGGGCTGTCCCTGCAAAATATCGCCGTTATCCAGCAATATCAGATTCTCCTTATATTGTTCGCGCTCTTTCTGCACGAAAGAATAAACCCGTGCGAGACTCCCCTTCCATTCGTGGCGGGTTATAAAATTATAAGGATAATAATTGCCATGTACATCACTTGTTTCTACAATCTTCAGTTTCACCACCTTTTCCTGCGCCGCAACAGACAGAGCGAGGCAGAGAAGCAAGCCATAAATTAATACGATTCGTTTCATTCTTTTTCTATATTTAGATTTAACGGATGAGAGAATACAAACCGCGCCCCACCGGTATAGTCAGGGTCGATCCATATACTTCCTTTCCATTTGTGCACAATCAATTTACAGATAGACAATCCCAGTCCGGTACCCTGGGCATATTCATTCAGTTTCTCAAAACGCTCGAACACAAGTCCCTGTTTTTCTTTCGGGATGCCGCATCCGGTGTCCGTCACCGAGAAGACAGCCATTTGCGTTTCCTCATTCACAGAAAAGTCCAATGTGATCTTACCGCATTTCGTAAACTTGTTGGCGTTGGACAGCAGGTTAATCATCACTTGCTGCATACGCTGCACATCCGTCACCATCCGGAAAGATTCGAAAGAAGTGGTAAACAAGAACTGGTTTTCCGACGACTGCCGCGAAAAACTAACAGACGCCACCACCTGGCTGCACAACTGCACCACGTCACATTCCTCCCAAGTCAGCGTCACCCGGTTGGCCTCCAAACGTGAAAGGTCGAGAATATCGTTAATCAGTCGAAGCAACAAATCCGAATTGGTTTTGATAATCTGATAATAAGACTGCTGTTCCTCCTCCGTGCTACCGCCAACGGCCAATACATCCGAGAATCCTACAATCGAATTCAACGGTGTCCGTATCTCATGGCTCATATTGGCAAGGAAAGCACTCTTCAGACGATTAGACTCTTCCGCCCTGTCTTTTGCTACGCGCAAGTCCTTCTCCGATTTCAGCAGCTCATCTTTCAGGCGTTTCGTACGGAAATAATAGAAGAGAGAGATGCACAAGCCGAGCACCAGAATCACAAACAAAGCACAGGCAGACCATATCTGATAAGTATATTGCTGATAGAACGAAACCGGCTGGTTGACAAGCTGCACTTTAAAAGGCAATACCGCCGGGTCCAGCCCCCATTCCTTCACCTTCCGGCTATCCAATACCGCTTTGCAGCCGATTACCGAAAGATGTTTCGCCGTATCCTGCGGGTGCGTATCCATCCGTACAGACTCCATAGCCATCTCTCCACCCACTTTCCGGTAGTCGGGCAACACCCCTCCTATCGCCCAATGACCGAGACTCACCGATGAAGGGGTAAAAGCCGGAATGGTAGGGGTAACTTCCATCATGGCATACGTGGCATTTCTCATGAAATACCCCTCATTCATATCCACCCGCCACGTTCCTACCAGGATCACCGTATTTTCGGGCAGTTGCCTCAACTCCTCAACGATGGTATAAATAGAATGTTTCCGTCCATCCATCAGAATCAAATCCAGATCGGGGAATTTCTTCATTTCTTTTCGTACCAATGCTTGCATGGTTACTCCGCCATACGTGTTGTCCGAAATAAAGGCAATGTGTTTCGTTTTCGGATAGAAGGCTTGAATCATCTGAATATTACCCTCTATATCATATTGGTTGATAAATCCCGATTTGAGTTCGGGGATATTCAGATGGTCGTCGAAAATATCGACAGATTCGGGCATCCAGCTGTCCAGGCTTCCCACGGTATCTTCCGGCAATATCACCACGTTGCTACTGGCCAGACTGCACATCACGGGCACTTTCACCTGCATTTCATCCCGCTGAGACAAATAAGCGGCCCATGCTTCCTGACCTAACAAGATAATCTGCGCCGGATGCTTTTCCCCCTGGTATTTAGCAAGAATCTGTGTCATCATTTTGCTCCATAGCGGAGCTTCCGAGAAGCTTTTACAGTTCATATTCTCGATGATGATGTCGCGCTGTCCTCCCAACTTGCTATATTCATCCATATAATCGGAAATAGTGACCGATGTTTGGTGCGCTGCCGGATTATAAGAACAGATAATCAGAATAGGTTTCTTATCGTTAGAGACAGCCAAGACCTTCGATGACTGCAGGAGCCAAAGAAAACAGATAAAAAAATACCCAAGACGTCCCAGCATAATAATGCAGTTTTGATGTGTTAATTCATTAATTGAGTTGCAAATATAGTAAAACTTGTCGGGTTTAACAGATTTATATGTATTTTTGTCGCTCATTTACTGTCAAAAAATACAAATTATGGAATTATTTCACAAGATGATTTCCGGATTTCTGGGCATACCGGAAAGACAAATAAGCAGCACGCTCCATCTTTTGGGCGAAGGTGCTACGATTCCTTTCATCAGCCGATACCGCAAAGAAGCCACTGGCGGGCTGGATGAGGTGCAGATAGAGCAGATCAAAGAGCAACACGATAAGTTGTGCGACATAGCCAAACGGAAAGAAACGATTCTCGGCACCATCACCGAACAGGGCAAACTGACTGCCGAACTGGAGAAACGCATCAACGACACCTGGAACCCGACGGAACTGGAAGATATATACCTCCCTTACAAACCCAAACGGAAGACACGTGCCGAAGTGGCCCGCCAGAAAGGACTGGAGCCGCTTGCCACTATCCTGCTGTTGCAACGGGAAAACAACCTTAGCGCCAAAGCCGCTTCCTTTGTGAAAGGCGAAGTGAAAGATGTGGAAGATGCGCTGAAAGGTGCGCGTGACATTATCGCGGAGCAGGTGAACGAAGACGAGCGTGCCCGCAACGCGGTACGTAACCAGTTCGGGCGCCAGGCAGAGATTACGGCCAAACTAGTCAAAGGAAAAGAGGAAGAAGCAGCGAAATACCGCGATTATTTCGATTTCTCCGAGCCACTGAAACGTTGCACGTCCCACCGTCTGCTCGCCATCCGCCGGGCAGAGTCGGAAGGATTGCTGAAAGTGTCTATCAATCCTGACGACGAGGCCTGCATCGAACGTTTGGAACGCCAATTCGTACGTGGCAACAACGAATGTAGCCGGCAAGTGGGCGAAGCCACGACGGATGCTTACAAACGTTTGCTCAAGCCTTCCATCGAAACAGAATTTGCCGCCCAATCCAAAGAGAAAGCCGACGATGAAGCAATTCGCGTATTCACCGAAAACCTCCGCCAACTTCTTCTCGCTCCGCCATTGGGACAAAAACGGGTGCTCGCCATCGACCCCGGATTCCGTACCGGATGTAAGGTGGTTTGTCTCGACGCGCAAGGCAATCTGTTGCATAATGAGAATATCTATCCGCATCCTCCGGTCAACAAGACCGGCGAGGCTGCTTCGAAACTTCGCAAGATGATTGAGGCCTACCAGATAGAAGCCATCTCCATCGGCAACGGAACGGCAAGCCGGGAGACGGAAGATTTCATCAACAGTCAGAGTTTCGACCGTCAGATACCCGTGTTTGTAGTCAGCGAGCAGGGGGCTTCCATTTATTCGGCTTCCAAAATTGCTCGTGACGAGTTTCCGGATTACGACGTAACGGTGCGTGGGGCAGTCTCCATCGGACGCCGCCTGATGGATCCGTTGGCAGAGTTGGTGAAGATAGATCCAAAGTCTATCGGCGTGGGTCAATACCAACACGATGTAGACCAGACGAAGCTGAAGAAAGCACTCGATCAGACGGTAGAGAATTGCGTGAACCTGGTCGGGGTAAATCTCAATACGGCAAGCAGTCATCTGCTCACTTATATATCCGGTCTGGGCCCCCAACTGGCACAGAACATTGTCAATTACCGGGCGGAGAACGGAGCTTTCAGTTCGCGGAAAGAACTGATGAAAGTGCCGCGCATGGGCGCCAAAGCCTTCGAGCAATGCGCAGGATTTCTTCGCATCCCCGGAGCTAAAAATCCGTTGGATCATACCGCCGTGCATCCGGAAAGTTACCACATCGTAGAGCAAATGGCCAAAGACCTGAAATGCACCATCGACGAGTTGATAGCCGACAAGGAACTTCGCCGGAAGATCAATATTTCCGACTACATCACTCCTACCGTCGGTCTGCCTACCTTACAGGATATTCTGCAGGAGCTCGACAAGCCGGGACGTGACCCGCGCAAGGCTATCAAAGTCTTCGAGTTCGACAAGAACGTACGCACCATAGCCGATTTGCGCGAAGGGATGATTCTTCCGGGCATTGTAGGCAATATCACTAATTTCGGTGCGTTTGTCGATATAGGAATTAAGGAGAACGGTCTTGTACACCTTTCTCAATTAGCGGAACGGTTCATTTCCGACCCGACAGAAGTGGTGTCCATCCATCAGCACGTCATGGTGAGGGTGATGAATGTAGATTATGACCGGAAACGGATTCAACTTAGCATGATCGGGGTACCGCAAGACTGATTGCTTCTCTTTTCTCTCCCCACCACACGATCAGAATCGTAAATACAATCATAAGTACTGTGCAAATGAGCGAGCCTTCAAAACCGAAGGCTCCGCCATTCAGTACGTTTTCTTCGGGCATACGCAAAGTCAGCATACTGGTGGTGAAGTTGTTTCCGCTTACCTGATAACCGAGGATGGGGCCTTGAATCCAATTCCAGAAAAGATGAAGCGAGATAGGGAAACACAGGTTCCGCGTATATAGATAGGAAGCTCCCAGCAGCATACCTGCCAGCAACAGGTTGAGCATAGGCAGGAAAGCGATTTCGGGATTGAAGATGTGCATAAAGGCGAATAACGCTGCCGAGACGAAAAGCGCCAGGAATTTATTCATGGTGGTATGCAATAGGCGTCCGAGGATATAGCCGCGCATCAGTATTTCTTCGAACAAGGCGACCAGCAGGAAAAACACCCACGAGCCCAGCAGATCCAACGGCTTGAACTGGAAACCGGTGACTTCTATCTCTCCCAAGACGAACGAGATTCCGAAGCCGAACAGATAGAGCAGGATTGCCATCAGGAAGCCATACCACAGTCCCTTGACGTGTCCTTTTAAGGAGAGCCCCAAATCAGAAAACGGACGGCGTTCGAAGCGGAGCATAGGAATGGCGGCGGTCAGAACGGCGAGCAGCATACTGGCTTCGAGGATAATGTATCCCATCACTCCCGGATGGCGGGCTTCCACACCCAACACCAACGACAAACATCCGCGGGCCAGCGTACCATACAATCCAAGAAGGATGAAAAGTATCACAATAAACAGCGGGATACAAGCCCACACAGGAAGTCTTTTGGGTTCTTTGCCCCCAGCAATGTTGTCTGCCTCCATTTTTACAATTTGTTAATCCGGCTACAAAATTAGATATAAAACATAAAAAAACATCATGTATTCTCTATTTTTCCTATATTTGTCAGAACAAATCTACAAAATTATGAAAATTAAACTACTATTGATAAGTTTCTTATTGGCCGCTAATGCGTTAGGAGCAGCCGCCCAAGTGAGTAAAACGTATTATGTGAGTAAGCCCGGCACGCTGATTTCCATGATGACTGAAGAGGAAGCCAACAGTGTCACCCATCTCACACTGACCGGCAAACTGAACGCGGAGGACTTCCGCCATCTCCGTGACGAATTTGATAATCTGAAAGTATTGGATATTTCGAACGCTGAAATCAAGATGTACAGCGGAAAAGCGGGCACTTATCCCAACGGGAAATTCTATATTTATATGCCGAACTTCATTCCTGCATACGCTTTCTCGAACGTGGTGGACGGAGTGACCAAAGGCAAAGCCACGCTGGAGAAAGTGATTCTTTCGGAGAAAACAAAGAATATCGAAGATGCCGCCTTCAAAGGTTGCGAGAACCTGAAAATCTGCCAGATCCGCAAGAAGACAGCTCCCAACCTGTTGCCGGAAGCGTTGGCAGACAGCGTTACCGCTATCTTCGTCCCCCTGGGCAGCAGCGACTCTTACCGCTACAAGGACAGATGGCAGAACTTTGCCTTTATCGAGGGGGAACCGGTAGAGACTACCCTGCAAGTGGGCGCCATGGGCAAACTGGAAGAAGAGATCCTGAAAGCGGGACTGCAACCCAGAGACATCAACTTCCTGACCGTTGAGGGCAAGCTGGATAACGCCGACTTCAAACTGATCCGCGATTATATGCCGAATCTCGTTTCTGTCGATATTTCCAGAACGAACGCAACGGCTATCCCCGACTTCACTTTCGCACAGAAAAAGTATCTGTTGAATATGAAATTACCTCATAATCTGAAATCTATCGGACAGCGTGTATTTAGCAACTGCGGTCGCCTTTGCGGCACGTTGGAGCTGCCAGCCAGTGTGACGGCTATTGAGTTCGGTGCTTTTATGGGATGCGATAATCTCCGCTATGTGTTGGCTACCGGAAATAAGATTACGACGCTGGGTGATAATTTATTCGGGGAGGGAGTTCCGAGTAAGTTGGTTTATAAGAAATAAATATACGATTTATTTTATGAGTAAAAAAATAGAGAGGGTGAAATAGAAAACCTATGCACCCTCTCTCAAATAAACTAATCCTCTGTTTCTTACAGACTCATCGCATTAGCTCCAAATACGCCTGCTACTGCTGACGCCACCGCGATGACTACTTTCAAAATCATATCCCAAAGGGATTTCTTACTTGCCATAACTCTACACACCTCCTTTCCGAACTCTTTAAATGATTCATTACTTCCTATGACCTGCGCACTACTTCCTAAAAAAACGATTCTCACTACATGATGTCGTTATCCGGCTGAACGCATATCAGCGTTGTCTGGTTGGACACATATCGTTGTTGTCCTATTGAGAACTAAGCTTTTACTCATCAGGAGTTCAAAACTCCGCTTTCACCTCAAAACACGGACACGCCTTGATCCATTCTTCCGGTTCAATCTCCCCGTTTCCGTTGCGGTCGGGACTTAAATCCCGGTGACCGCACACCCGGCTACCGGGAAAAGTCTCAAGCAATTGATGTACCAGCAGTTTGAGTGCCGCCCGTTGTTCCGGTGTCCGCGTGTCTGCCGGACAACCGTGGGCATCCAAACCGCCTTCGTAGCAGATACCGACACTGTTCGAGTTGAATCCTTTCACGTGCGCACCGATACGTTCAATCGGTCGGGTGAGGTGCACTGTTCCATCCTTGCGGATGTAGTAGTGATAACCTGTTCCGTTAAATCCACGCCGACGGTGTTGCATCTCCAAGTCATCCGGGGTGAGAGAACGGTCGGCACGGGTGGCGGAACAGTGGATCACGATCAAATTAATCTTTCTCATCATAGTGCCACTATTTTTCTTATCAGTTGTAAACATTATCTGCACTCTACGAATTAAGCTGCCGGATCCGGAGCTTCACCGCTACCGCCTCCACTACCTCCACCGGAGTCTCCGCCACCTTCATCACCGGGATCTTCACCATCGGTTTTCTTTTTCTTGGGCGCGTCGAGATCCAGAAACTCGATTTTCTCACCGGCACGGGTAGACGTCAGGTTAGGACGGACACTGCTCGAAGGACGGAAATTGATGTTCACCGTCTTGATGTTCTTCATCGTACACTCATCTTTCGTGTCCACTCCCCGCGTGGTAGCGGAAAGGCTGAATACACCAAAATCATGGATATTGACGGATTTACCGTCGAACAGCGCTGTACGCATCGCTTCTACGAGATTAGTCAGCACACTCTGAATGTCACCCAACGACAGGGAACTTTTTTCTTTCATCGTGTAAGCAAGTTTATCCAGGTCTACACTCTGTCCCTGCGTCACAAGTTGCGGATGATACTTCACCACCCCATCAACCTTTCTCGGATCTTTACGACCCATTCTTTTAAATGGTATTGCCATGATAAATTAAAAATTGAGAATTAATAATTGAAAAATAAATATTACAGATTGCAGTTGCCGCAATCAATATCGGAAGAGAGGAACGAGCTCTGTTTCTTTTTCTTTCGATACCTCAAAGATAGTGTATTACAGGGGAATGAAATGACGTACTTTGTCTTAGTCTGACGTACTTTGTCTTACTTTCATCCAGAATGTATTTACTTTTATTCAGAATGATTTTATTTTACTTATACACTTGGAGGACCGGGAGATTTTCCGTATATTTGAAATACGATAAAATTAATTTTCCGAAGATATGAAAGCAGAAAAAGAAGAGATAGCAGAGGAGCCGTTTGTCATACGTCCGTATTTGAAATCGGAGCTGGCACATTTATATAATCCGTATGTACCATTGGTGTATGCCATGCGGAAAATGAGGGAGTGGATCAGAAATAACAAAGAATTATATGACGCAATGTATAGCGGCGGCGAAGGAAAAAACGACCACGCTTATAGTGCAAGACAGGTGCGGCTCATCGTGAGGTATCTCGATGAGCCATGAATCTCTTTAGGGCAAGTGCTGATTAGCTATAACGAAAATAAAATTAGCTATAATGAAATCGAGATTAGCTATAATGAAATCAGAATTAGCTATAATGAAATCAAGATTAGCTATAATGAAAACAAAAGCGGTTATGGGGGTATTCTGTCCGATATCTGTTTTATAATGCCAGCCCTGCAACTGTGCCCTGTCGATATTATGATGGGACTCCGTGTAATACATGGTATCTTGAGGACAAACAGACTGTGTGTTTTCTTATTGAATGCTGTTAGTTTTCTTATTTAATAATGTACACGTGCGCAGGCGCGAGAGAATATTCTTTTTATATAGAAAAAGCGTGTAATTGAGGTGGAGGGGTTCCACCTCAATTACACGCTTTTTCCATCAAATAAAATATATAAAGAGAATAAAAAGTATAAGTAAACGATAGAAACAAAATAAAACGTACCTTTGCGTCTTTTTAGACCAACATTTTTTAACACTAATCAAATAACACTTAAAATCATGAGAAAAAAGACATTTTTTCCGAAGGCTTCGTTTACCAGAACAAACAGGCTGTAACACTCGAAAAGGGAGAATTTCCCCAAGTATCCCAGTTTATCACGCAAATGCTTGGCACTGTCAACAATTTGTATACCAACAGAATAGAGGTAAGTCCAGGCGACCGCAAGAAGTATCTCCTTCCCTTTGTCCATCTCTGTTATGACCATGACTCTGTTTTTAACATTAAAAGCCCCAAATACTTTGCAGAGTTGTTGTTTATGACTGTTGATTTCAAGAAATCGGATGATTCGGACGAATCATTAAGCGTGGAAGAGATTGATTGCGAGATACAAAGAATGAAAAGAACGCTTCTTGAGGATTAACACGAAAGAAGCGACTGTTAAAAAACTGCTTTTTGAGTACCAAAAGCAGTTTTTTTATTCTACATGAAAAGCCGTCCTTTGCAGTGTGTTAATATTGACACGACTTACATTCATATCAATAATTAAAATGGAAAATATCTCAATAACGACATACAGGGGATTATCACTCGTATCAGGAAGTATCAGTATCCGGCAAATGTTCGAATTTATCCGGGGAGATGTCTATCGCGACAGAATCCGAAGACTCCGGGAAGCAATGGATGCAGGAGAAACGGTAAAAGCAGACCACATGAAGAAGCAACTGCCCTACTGCACCATCACGGCTACTTACGCCAAGGAAAGGCTGGCTTACAGTCTGGACAAGTATCAGGACATCATCACGCTCGACTGTGACGATATGCCGGCAGAAAAGATCCCGGAATTCCGCCAACTAGTGAACGATTGCCCCGACACGCTAGGCAGCTTCGTCAGCCCCCGGATGCACGGGCTGAAGATCTTCGTCTACCCCACCAGCAATGAAGCGGAAGCCTTACGCACCGAACTGAACGCATTGGGAACCGTAGACTTCCTCACCCTCGAACGCTACCACCACCGCATATACGCCCTGGCAAGCAGCCAATATGAAAAGCTGCTCAATACCAAAGTGGACACCAGCGGAAGCGACCCGGGACGCGGATTCTTCGTGTCGCACGATCCGGACGCTTTCCTCTCTACCGAACGACTGGAAAACGTGAAGCCGCTGACCGTAAAAGTGACACTACCCACTGAAGAAGAATGTAAAAACAAGAAGCGCAAGAATCCGGGAAAACGATCCCCGCTCCTCCCCGTGCAGGAGAATGCGTCGCCCATCGACCTGCAAGTGCAACTCGACTTCCGCAAAGCGCTGGAGTACACCAAACGCAAAGAACGTCTCGAGATAGGCAACCGGGACAATTTCTTCTATTGTCTCGGCAATCAGTGTTACCACCGCCATATCACGGAAGAGGAAGCCGTCAGTCTGGCACACAGTCATTTCGGCGACCTACCCGACTTCGACCTCGAACTGCCCTTGCACAATGCCTACCAATACACCTCAAAGACCGATCAGGCGGAAGAAGAAAGCCAACAACCGAGAATATGCCAGGTCATCAAATTTATGGACGAACACTACGAAATCAGGAGAAACGTGGTGAAAGAGCAAATCGAGTTCCGGAAAATAATACCTGATCTCCCTAAAACAGAGCAGCCGTCTTTCAGTACACTGCGCACAAAGGATGTCAACACATTCTATATCAACGCACAGATGAAAAAGATATACAGTTCGCAAGCTAATTTGAAAGCACTGGTAGACTCGGACTATGCAAAGCCGTTCAACCCGTTTATTCATTATTTCACCTCACTCCAGACATGGGACGGGAAAACAGACCACATCGGCCAACTGACAAAAACAGTGAAAGCGGCAGACCAGGCTTTTTTTGAAGACAGCTTCCGCCGCTGGCTGGTGGGAATGGTGGCATGTGCCATCGACGACGAAGCGCAAAACCACCAGTTGATGCTGCTCCACGGCGCACAGGGAAAAGGCAAGAGTACTTTTGTCCGCCATCTCCTCCCACCGGAGCTGAAGGATTATTATCGCAACGGCATGATTAGTCCCGACAACAAAGACCATCTCCTGCAAATGTCGTCCTGCCTGCTCATCAATCTGGATGAGTTTGATACGCTCTCTCCCGCACGCATGCAGGAGCTGAAAAGTCTCATCACGCAAGATGTAATGAACGAACGGAAGGTTTACGACATCCAAAATTATACGTTCATCCGCCGCGCATCATTCATCGCCAGCACCAACAACCCGCACTGTCTGCCGGACATCGGCGAGAACAGGCGCATCCTGTTCAATACGTTGCTGGAAATAGATTATCACACGCCTGTCAACCATCAGGGGATATATGCACAAGCATACGCACTCTACCGGCAGGGGTTTCAATATTGGTATGAGAACCAGGAGATTACGTTTCTCAACAACCGCAATGAGGCGTTCCGCCAAAAAGATCCGTTAGAGGAGAATCTTTTCTTCTATTTCCGGCCAGCCAGACCAAACGATATACAAGCAAAATGGTATCCTGCCTCCCAGCTGCTGTCAATATTGAGCATGAACGGGCGCACACAAGCCAACGCACAGATGAAACAAATGCTGGTCACGGTATTGGAAAACAACCATTTCCACTCACGGAAGACCTCCAACAACATCACGGAATATTGGGTGGTGGAGTATTCGGCCGAAGAGCGCAAAGAAAATTCAATACGCCCGCAACTCCCGGTGCAGACGGGGTTGGAGTTGTAGTTTTCCCGCGAAATGGCAGTTTTCCCACGGATAGTCGTTTTTCCACAAAATAGCTTTTTTGCTCCGGATAGTCGTTTTTGCACGAAATAACAGATAAACGGATAAATTAGTGGCATTAAACGTGTCACATTCATCCGTTTTCCGTATATTTGCTCGATATGAATGATGAATAAAGAAAGGAATCGCAATATGATGAAGCAAATACCATACGGATTGACGGATTTCGGTCGCATCCAAAAAGAAAACTATTATTATGTAGATAAGACGATGTTTATCGAAAAGATAGAAATGCAACCGTCTTATCTGTTCCTGATCCGTCCCCGGCGCTTCGGGAAAAGTCTGACGCTGGCGATGCTGGAGGCTTATTATGACGTTCGGTATGCCGACCAGTTCGACGAATTGTTCGGCCATCTGTATATCGGGCAGCATCCTACGCCGATACATAACCAGTTTCTCATCATGAGATTCAATTTCTCGGAGGTGAGCTCGAATATCAATGAGGTGGAGGAATCTTTCCGGTTGCATTGTTGCGGGAAACTAAGACATTTTCTGCAAAAGTACGAACATATTTTGGGAAAGGAAATCTGGAACGTGCTGAACGAAGAAACGCTCGAAGAACCGGGAGCACTGCTATCCGCCATCAATTCGTATGCCACCCTCAAGGGAGACATCAAAATCTATCTCCTGATTGATGAATACGATAATTTCACGAATACCATTCTTTCTACTTACGGCACGGACTTATATCGAAAAGCGACGCATGGCGAAGGGTATATCCGCAGGTTTTTCAATGTAATCAAAGCCGCCACGACGGGAATGGGTTCTGCCGTCAACCGTTTGTTCATCACAGGAGTAAGCCCGGTGACGATGGACGACGTGACAAGCGGATTCAACATCGGAACGAATATCACCACCGACCCGTGGTTTAACGACCTTGTAGGTTTCAGCGAGAAGGAATTGCGCGAGATGCTGACGTATTATAAGGAACAAGGCGCTCTCCCGATGTCGGTAGACGATGCAGTGACAATGATGAAGCCTAACTATGACAATTATTGCTTCAGTAAAAATAAATTAGCAGATTGTATGTTCAACTCGGACATGGTGCTCTACTGCATGAAGTCATTGATATTGCACGGAGTAAAACCGGACGAGATTGTAGATCCCAATATCCGTACGGACTTTAACAAGCTTGCCTACCTTGTCCGTCTCGACCATGGACTGGGCGAAAACTTCTCCGTCATCAAGGAGATTGCGGAGCAAGGCGAGATAGTGACTGAAATAGTCACCCATTTCTCCGCACTGGAAATGACGGACGTGGGCAACTTCAAATCTCTGCTGTTCTATTTCGGACTGCTTTCTATCAAAGGGGTGGATATGATGGGGCGTCCCCTCCTGCACATTCCCAATCTGGTGGTTCGCGAACAGCTATTCAATTTCCTGATTCAGGGATATGCCCGTCATGACATCTTCAAGCTCGACGTGAACCGCTTGCGCACTCTGTTTGAGAATATGTCTTTCAAAGGAGACTGGAAACCGTTGTTCGAATTTCTAGCAGAGGCCATTCGGGAGCAGAGCCGGATAAGGGAGTACATAGAAGGGGAAGCTCATATCAAAGGATTCCTCCTCGCCTATCTAAGTATGTTCCGCTATTATCAACTATATCCGGAATATGAGATGAATAAGGGTTTTGCCGATTTCTTCTTTAAGCCCAGTCCGGCGGCACCCGTATCTCCACCGTACACGTATCTATTGGAGGTGAAGTATGCGAAAGCAGGAGCATCGGAGAAAGAGATACGCGCACTTGCCGATGATGCACGGGAACAGTTGATTCGCTATAGCAAGGATGAATGTGTGGCAGAAGCTCGTGAGAAAGGGGGATTGAAACTGGCAACGATCGTATGGCGCAGTTGGGAATTGGTCCTGATGGAAGAGGTATCATAAAGTACTTGTCACATCACAAACACCGATTTAGGTATGCACTCACCTCCACATCTGATATTGGGCTAAATAAATAATCTCATCAGAACAGGTGAATGGAATCCTATCTATAAAAATCAGGCGCGGATTACACGAATTGCACGATTTCTTTAAAATCAGAAACGTGTTATCCGTGTAATTCGCGCCTAAGTTTTATACGATGGTTACGACGTCCAAGACGGGAAATTACTTGTCCCCGTACATCTTCGCTCTCAATTCCTTGATGTGATCGGACGTGATATATTCGTCATACTCCATCATCTTGTCGATGATACCGTTCGGTGTCAGTTCGATGATGCGGTTGGCAACCGTCTGGATAAACTCGTGGTCATGAGAAGAGAAAAGGATGTTTCCCCTGTACGTCTTCAGGTTGTTGTTGAATGCCTGGATAGATTCCAAATCCAAGTGGTTGGTCGGAGTGTCCAGAATCAGACAGTTCGCATTGCGGAGCTGCATACGGGCAATCATACAACGCATCTTCTCACCTCCGGAGAGTACGCTTACTTTCTTCAACACCTCTTCGCCGGAGAAAAGCATACGGCCGAGGAAACCTTTCATATACACTTCGTTTCCTTCGCCAAACTGGCTCAACCAGTCCACCAGGTTGAGGTCGGTATTGAAGAAATCGGTATTATCCAGCGGCAGGTAAGCAGTGGTGATGGTTACCCCCCAGTTGAAGGTACCGGCATCCGGCTTCATGTTTCCGTTGATGATTTCGAAGAACGCAGTCATCGCACGCGGGTTGCGCGACAGGAATACCACTTTGTCACCTTTCTCTACGTTGAAGTTGACGTCGTTGAAAAGCACTACGCCTTCTTCCGTCTTCTTGCTCAATCCGGAAACTTCCAGAATCTGGTTGCCCGGCTCACGTTCGGGAGTGAAGATAATGCCCGGATACTTACGTGAAGAAGGTTTGATTTCCTCTACGTTCAGTTTCTCCAACATCTTCTTACGGCTCGTGGTCTGCTTGCTCTTCGCTACGTTGGCGCTGAAACGGCGGATAAATTCTTCCAACTCTTTCTTCTTCTCTTCAGCCTTCGCCTTCTGGTTCTGCTGCTGACGAAGAGCCAACTGGCTGGATTCGTACCAGAAACTATAGTTACCGGCAAACATATTGATTTTTCCGTAGTCGATGTCTACGGTGTGCGTACATACAGAATCGAGGAAGTGACGGTCGTGGCTCACTACCAATACGGTATGCTCGAAGTTGGAGAGATACTCTTCCAACCAAGTCACTGTCTCCATATCCAAGTCATTGGTAGGCTCATCGAGCAAGAGGTTGTCCGGATTTCCGTACAATGCCTGCGCCAGCATGACACGCACTTTTTCCTTACCGCTCAACTCACCCATCAATACATAATGCTTATCTTCTTTCACGCCCAGTCCGCTCAACAGCATGGCTGCGTCGCTTTCCGCATTCCATCCGTCCAACTCGGCAAATTTCTCTTCCAACTCGGATACTTTCAGTCCGTCTTCATCTGTGAAATCTTCTTTCGCATACAATTCTTCGCGTTGCTTCATGATGTCCCACAACACAGTATGCCCCATCATCACAGTATCCATAACGGTATAAGAGTCCCACTTAAAGTGGTCCTGGCTCAACACCGAAAGGCGTTCGCCCGGTCCGAGCGCAATGGTACCCGTTGTCGGGTCCAAATCTCCGTAAATCGTACGAAGGAAGGTAGATTTTCCCGCACCGTTAGCACCAATAATACCATAACAATTACCACTCGTAAACTTCAAGTTTACGTCATTAAACAACACTCTTTTACCAAACTGTACCGAAACGTTCGAAACTGTAATCATCTTCTTTATTTACTATTTTACTAGTTACTATTTTACTATTTTGCTAGCTACTATTTTACTATTCCGTTAGCTACTATTTTACTATTTCGTTAGTTACTATTTTAGTATTAACTATTTTAGCGTGCAAAGTTAGACATTTAAAATGAATTATGAGCTATCTGATATGTGCCAATCTGACATAAAAGTGTTACCTTTGCTGCGTTTTTTGGCAAAACAGCCAACTTGGCAAAGTTTTTGCAGACAAAATCAATGACATCCGGTCAGCCCGGTATGTTTATTGGCGTTATTTTACCAAGTAAGATAACGTGTGTGTTAAATAGTAAATAGTAACTAGTAAAATAGTAAATACCAAGATGGATCCGAAAGAAAAAAAAGTGAAGGAAGAAGAACTGAACGTTGAAGAAACTCAAAACCATGCGGAAGAACAACCGCAAAACGAACAAGCGGAGGACGCCGCTCCCCTGACTCATGAAGAAGAGTTGGAAAAAGAACTGGAAAAGGCCCAAGAGGAGATTGAAGAGCAGAAAGATAAATACCTGCGCTTGTCTGCCGAATTTGACAACTACCGGAAACGCACCATGAAGGAGAAGGCCGAACTGATTCTGAACGGTGGCGAAAAGAGCCTTAGCAGTATTCTTCCGGTGGTGGACGACTTCGAACGTGCCATCAAAACAATGGAAACGGCAACAGATGTCAATGCCGTAAAAGAAGGAGTAGAACTGATTTACAATAAATTTATGGCTGTCCTGGCACAAAACGGTGTGAAAGTCATCGAAACAAAAGACCAACCACTGGACACTGATTACCATGAAGCCATCGCGGTAATCCCCGCACCGTCGGAAGCACAGAAAGGTAAGATTCTGGACTGTGTGCAAACGGGATATACACTGAACGACAAAGTGCTCCGCCACGCTAAAGTGGTAGTAGGAGAATGAGGAGATTTATGAATTATGATTTATGAATTATGATTTATGGCTGCGCTATTGGTCTGCAGAGTAAATCATAAATCATAAATCAGAATTCATAAATCATAAATCTTTTCAATCATAAATCAATAAATGGGCATGGCAGAAAAAAGAGACTATTACGAAATATTGGAGGTGACGAAGACAGCCACAGTAGAAGAAATAAAGAAAGCATACCGTAAGAAAGCAATTCAGTATCACCCCGACAAGAATCCGGGCGACAAGGAGGCTGAAGAGAAATTTAAGGAGGCGGCCGAGGCATACGACGTGTTGAGCAATCCAGAGAAGCGTTCGCGTTACGATCAGTTCGGTCATGCGGGAGTGAGCGGTGCGGCAGGCAATGGCGGTCCGTTCGGTGGTTTCGGTGGCGAGGGAATGTCGATGGATGACATCTTCTCTATGTTTGGCGACATCTTCGGTGGCCGCGGCGGCGGTTTCGGGGGAGGCTTCGGAGGATTCAGCGGATTTGGCGGCGGTGGCGGTTCACAGCAACGCCGGTATCGCGGCAGTGACCTCCGTGTGAAAGTGAAGCTGACGTTGAAGGAAATCTCTACCGGAGTAGAAAAGAAATTTAAACTCAAAAAATATGTACCGTGCGACCAGTGTCATGGCACGGGTGCCGAGGGTGACGGCGGATCGGAGACTTGTCCTACTTGTAAGGGCAGCGGCTCGGTGATCCGTAACCAGCAGACTATTCTGGGCACGATGCAGACTCGCGTCACTTGTTCTACGTGTGGCGGCGAGGGAAAGATTATCAAGAATAAATGTAAGAAGTGTGGTGGCGACGGAATCATTTACGGTGAGGAAGTGGTATCGGTGAATATCCCTGCCGGAGTGGCAGAGGGGATGCAGCTCTCTATGGGCGGCAAAGGAAATGCCGGCAAGCACAACGGTGTGGCAGGCGACTTATTGATCCTCGTTGAGGAAGAACCGCATCAGGACTTGATTCGCGACGAAAATGATTTGATTTATAATCTGTTGCTTAGTTTCCCGACGGCTGCACTGGGCGGTGCTGTGGAAATTCCGACAATCGACGGCAAAGTGAAAGTGAAGATTGATTCGGGTACTCAACCGGGCAAAGTGCTTCGTTTGCGTGGCAAAGGATTGCCGAATGTAAATGGGTACGGTACGGGAGATTTGCTGGTCAATATCAGTATCTATGTGCCGGAAGCTCTCAACAAGGAGGAAAAGAACACGCTCGAAAAGATGGAAGCTTCAGACAATTTCAAACCTAACACGTCAGTAAAAGAGAAGATTTTCAAGAAATTCAAGAGTTTCTTCGATTAGTCTTTTTGCTATCATATTATCATATATAAGGTATAAGTGGGCTGCAATCTTTTTGTGGCCCACTTTTTTTATGATATTCTCTAAATAGCCCCCCTCTCGCACAATCTTTTCATATAGTTTACCTAAATAAGGCGCAATATAGGGCTATCCTAAAAAAAATGGCATATATTTGTATAACAAACAAATAGATCGGCATAAAATAATTATCAACACTTTAAAATTCAAATTATAAAAACGAATTTATCAAAGAAACATTATTTAGTCGCTCCATAAAAAAACAATAACTGTTTAACTAAACTATATATTTAAAGAATGGCAGAACCTTTTAAAAACATGTTTAACGAGCAATTTTTCGATCTGTTTACGAAAGATTTGAAACTTGTTATCGACGATTTTGATGCTCGCGAGTTTGTATCTCAAGTGATGGACGATGAATGGGAAGGCAGGGAACTTAAACAACGCTGCATGCACATCACAACGGTGCTAAGAAAGTTTTTACCGGCAGATTACAAAGAGGCGATCGCTAAGATACTTGAATTGTTGGATCATATAAAAAAGACACGGCCTGATTTCTCGGTGATAGACGACACGAAGTTTGGCTTGACTTTAGAGTATGGGGGGATTCTGGATAATTATGTCGAACAATATGGACTGGACGATTACGAAACTTCTGTCAAGGCGATAGAGAAAATCACGCAGTTCACAAGTTGCGAGTTTGTGACTCATTCTTTTATTATCAAATATCCGGATCAGATGATGAAACAGATGTTGGTTTGGTCGAAACACGAACATTGGGGAGTCAGGCGGCTTGCGTCAGAAGGTTGTCGTCCGCGTCTTCCCTGGGCGATGGCGTTGCCGAACCTGAAAAAGAATCCTGCGCCTATCATTCCTATTCTGGAAAATCTAAAAAATGATCCGGCAAGATTTGTGCGATTGAGCGTTGCCAATAATTTGAATGATATCGCGAAAGATAATCCCGAAATCGTCATTGATTTAGTGAAGAAATGGAAGGGAGAATCGAAAGAGGTGGATTGGATTATTAAACACGGTTGCCGGACGCTCTTAAAACAAGGCAATCCGGAGGTGATGGAGTTGTTTGGCTTCAACTCTACTATCAGCAATATCTGTGTGGAGGATTTCCAAATTTCAAGCCCGGAAGTGAAAGTCGGGGATTCGTTGGAGGTTAGTTTTAAACTGTTGAACAAAAACGATCAAACAACCAAGATACGACTCGAATATGGAATCTATTACCAAAAAGCGAATGGAACGTTGACGAAAAAAGTGCATAAAATCAGCGAGAAAGAATATGCCGGGAACTCGACCACGCGAATCACCCGAAAACATTCTTTCCGGGTGGTTACAACGAGGAAGCTCCATCTCGGACTTCATCAAATTGCTATGATTATCAACGGGAATGAATTTGAAAAATATAGTTTTGAGTTGATTGAATAATAACTGCTGTTAATACCCCGGATTCTGCTTCAACTTCGTATTCATCACCCGTATTTTCTCCGGTATAGGGAACACGGTAGTATATCCGTTTCCCTCATCCGGCAATTGCGGACGGCTACTGTAAGCTCTTGTAAACTTCCCGAAGCGAACCAAATCTTGACGTCTCCAACCTTCCCAAGCCAGTTCCAGTTGACGTTCGGCAAGGATATTCTCTAAAGTGGCAGTGCGAGAGGAGGCATTGACGCGGCTACGGACTTCATTCAGTTCTTCATCTCCACTGGCTCCATTGCGCACTTTCGCTTCACTCTTCATCAACAGAGCATCCGCGTAGCGGAACAGTACAATGTCATTCTCCATCAACTTACCGTCTTTTGTGGCAGTGGGGTCGACTTCGTACTTCTTCATACGGGCTCCTGCTGTTTGTTCATACGGGGTATCTGTAATATCGAGAGCTACTTTCCAAGGCAGATACTCCAATACGGTGCCATCATCCAGCTTGATGATGTTTCCTTTCAGATCGTGCACCACTCCCGCAAAATAGCAAATATCAAAGCGGGGATCTTGTTCGGCTGTTTCATAACCGAAGGTTTCGAGGGCTTCAATGGTTGCACTGGGGCCGTTCTCACCGCTTAGGCCGTACGCCTTGGCATGGTTGTAGTGGCGGGAGCGGAACAGATATTGCATTTGATTGGTGTACAAGGTTTTATTCATCGGAATGGTAAAAATATTCTCTATCGATGATTCATTAAAAATGGAGAAATTGGTTTCGTATTTTGGTTCCAATTCGTTGTAGCCCAGCGTCTTTAGCTGGTCACAGTAGTAGATGACTGTTTCCCAGGCATTGAGTTCGTTGCCGTTCACTGAAAACTTTATGTTTTTTCCGTCCGGACGTTGTCCGTCTGTCCAATCATTGTCCGTATAGACTTCGGAATTCAGAGCCAGTTTAGCCAATAGGAAAGTGACTACCGGACGGGTGATACGGCCATAATAAGGACCGGACTGGTTACTGTGCGCATCGCTCAACAGAGGAGCCGCTTCCTGCAATTCCTTGAATACAAACTCAAAAACCGTTTTCCGTTCACTCTGGACAACATCTTTCATTGCCACTGAAGAGGATTGAACCAACGGGATGCGTCCGAACAAATCCATCAGATAATAATAATACATGGCTCGCATGGCCTGCACTTCCGCCCGGTATGCCGGAAGTACAGCATCGGAATGGGTTTCGGCAAACTTGTCTATCCGTTCGAGCGATTTGTTGCTTAGCATGACGACTTTGTAAAGATATTCCCATGTAGCTTGGATAGCGTCATTCTCTACTCCCCAATCGTGCAGGTAAAGTCCTTGCCAAAAGCCGCCATCGTACCAGTCGCCTCCACGGGTGGGGATAATGGCTTCGTCGGAAGTGAAAGTGTTCAGGTCGTAGACTCCCCTACCCGTTCCCTGCAATCCCTGACTGTCGCTATAACCGCCTACGTAGGTATAAAGCGAAGCTACCGCATTGAGATATACTTCCGAGATCGTATTGTAGACATCCTCTTCCGGTAGTTTGTCTTTCGGATTTTCCTGTAAGAACTTATCACAAGAAAATAAGGTTAGACTCGTCACCAGAAAAAATAATAATATTCTTGAAGGGTAGATTATTTGCTTTGAGAGTCGTTCTACTCTCCTTAAAATCGGCTCTGTATTTTGTACTAATTCTGTTTTACTCTGCAAAAGAGATTCTGACTTTTGCGACAACTGTTGACGACTTTGTATAAACAGTTCAACCTTCTGCAAAAACTGATTTCTATTTTTCATATATCGTTTCATCCTCTCCTCCTCCATTAAAAGTTAATACTCAATCCTAAGGTGTACGTCCGTGCCAACGGATACCCCCGTTTATCGTCCACGCCCAACGTTGAGTTCACCGTGGAACTGTTAATCATGGGCGAAAGTCCCGAATAACCGGAGATGGTTGCCAGATTGTTGACAGTAAATGCTAAGCGCAGGGAACGGACGTATTTCTTTAGTTTCTGCACCTTCTCAATCGGCACGTTCCAGCCCAGCGTCACATAGTCGAAGTTGACGTAATCTCCCTTTTCCAGCCAATAGTCGGTGGCAGTCTGATCCTTGATGTTCTGTTGCGGAGCTTTCTTCATTACATTGTAGTCGGGGAAGATATTCATGTTCATATAGGTCAGGGAAGTTCCGTTGTAGATTTTATGTCCGAAAGCTCCGTTTATCTGCAAAGACAGGTCGAAACGCTTGTAACGGAAACTGATGTTAGATCCCAGAATCGTTTTGGGTACGGCTTGTCCTGCCACGTAGCGGTCTTCACCATCTTCCAGACTGACGCCTCCGCCATTCAGGTCGGCGATGCCATAGGTATATCCACCGTTTCCGTCGGACTCCAATCCGGTGCTGTGAGGAAGATAGAACACGCCCAACGGTTGCCCCACCATCTGATAAACGATGTGGTTGTAGCCGCCGTGAAAGCCGGCTCCATCAAGGCTGGCAAGACTTTTATATTCGGAAGCGGAAAGCATTTCGCCGTTATACATACCGCTCAATGAAAGCAGTTTGTTGCGCTGAAAGGTGATGTTGGCATTGATATTCAGTTCCATGTCCTTCGTTTTCAAAGGGGTGATACCGATGGCGATTTCCGTACCCCAGTTGCGCATGGAGCCGATATTGGCAAGCAAGGTGTTATAGGTGAAAGGGGGCACGCTTACGTTGTAAAGGTAAAGCATATCCGTGGTGCGGGAGTTGTAATAGTTGGCGGAAAGCAACAGGCGGTTGCCGAATAAAGCGATGTCGAAACCGGTATTAAAGGTATGTTTCACTTCCCATTTCAGATCGGGATTCGTATTCCGGAGATCTCCCAAAGATACAATGGCGGAGTTTCCGACGGGGACGACACCGTTCGGCTTGACAAGATTCAGTGTTGTGTATGAGTCAATCCCGCTTTGGTTACCTGCCAGACCGTAACCGATACGGAATTTCAGATTGTCTATCACGGGGAATTGCTTCATAAATTCTTCTTCACTAATCACCCATGCCGCGGATGCAGAGGGGAAAAAGCCCCATTTATGGTTGGCTCCGAATTTGGAGGAAGCATCTGTACGGGCGTTCAACGTCAGTACGTAGCGGTCGGCGTATGTATAATTGAAGCGTCCCATGAAAGATGCCAGGCGCGGTTGCTCGTAGTAGGAATTAGTGCCTTCCCACAAACGGAGCGCTCCTGCCTGAAGGTTATTATACCCGAACTTATCGGTGCTGAAATTGCTGACTGTGGTATAATAGCCGGTATAAGTCTCTTTCTGAAGTTCGGCAAGTGCGAGTACGTCAAAGAAATGCTTTTTCCAGTTTTTCTTATAGGTCAGCATCATGTTTCCCAATAAGGATTCGCGCTTTTTGGTTCCTTTGTATGCCTGACCGTTCGCCCAGACGGAAGTGGGGAGGTATTGCGAATTTTCTACGATATTGTAAGTATAAGCTCCGAACAGGCTTAGTTTCAGTCCTTCCATCAGGTTGAAAGTGAGACGGGCGTGCGTACTGATGTGCGAAGTGGCATCATCGTCCTGCACTTCCATCCATGCCAATGGATTGGTGATTTGGCTGGCGGTCGTTATTCCGTCCCACGAATTGGTGACGGGGTCTTTATGATTGGGATAGGTAGGATTGAACGTAGCTGCCGAATAAAACGTTTTCTGATAATCTACCAGGTTATGATTCTTCTGAATGGAGCCGAACATTCCCAGTTCGCAGTTCAGGAAGCCGTCGAACATTTTCTGATTCATGTTCATATTTGAAGTGAAGTTCTTCATGTCTTCATTCAGAATCACTCCCTGACGATCCATAAAACCGAGGGAAACACGATAACTGGACTCACTGGAACCGCCATAAAAGGCGATGTGATGATTCTGTTGCAGTCCTGTCTGCTCAATCTCTTTCTGGAAATCGGTATTGTTCCCTTTGTCCAGAATGGAAATGCCTCGTTCCGATGCTACGCGGCGGAATTCATCACCGGACAGCATTTTCAAATTCTTGTAGACGGTGGAAATCCCGAAGCTACCGTTGTAAGCTACCTGTGTCCTGCCACTCATCCCTTTTTTGGTGGTGACTTCTATCACACCGGATGCACCTCGCGAACCGTACTGTGCGGTTTCGGAAGCGTCTTTCAGAATGGTAAAACTCTCAATATCCGTAGGGTAAATGGAGGTAAGCATACTCAAGTCGCCAAATACTCCGTCGACGATAATCAAAGGGTCGTTGCCGCTGGTCAGTGAGGTAGTTCCCCGCAGGCGCACCGCATCCAGAGCCGCCGGTCCGTTGGAGCCCCGCTGGATGGTCAATCCCGGCACACGTCCACGGATTGCTTCCAAAGGGTTCGTTATCTGGTCTTTGTTCATCTGTGTCTCCGTGATTTTCTCTACGGAACCGGACAGGGTTTTCAAACTTCCGGTGGCATATCCTACGGTAATCAATGAGTCTATGGGCGCGACGGGAATCTTCTGTGCCAACGTGCCCTCGCACGGGATTACCAAAAGAAGAAGGCTGTAGAAAATGAGTCTAGCGTGTTGTACCATATTCTTAGTTTTTAAGGTAATAATACAAATATAACAAAAAAAGAGGGAATCTGGTTGAGTAGATTCCCTCTTTTATTTAAATGATATTGACAGGTTGAAATCAGCAAGTCCGGATGATACGTATTACACGGTTGCTTTAGGCCGGAATAATCCTAAAAAAGTGCATCATACGTATTATCCTTATGCCTGCAATATTTATTTCACAATAATCTCATCCGTAAATATCCAGCCTCCGAATTCACTTCCGGCCTGTGCCTGATAGCGTACGTATCTTCCTTTGGCTTCGCCCTGCCATGAAATATCCGTAAAGCGGATGGGTGTTTCTTTGCTCACTTCAAAGTGTTGGTTTCGCAACTCGGTGAAATGGGTTCCGTCATCGGAAATGGAAATCACCACAGTCTCCGGCAGGAATACTTCCGCGCCTACCACCTGCATAAAGGCGGCAGTGACGGAATGGATGGAGGTTTCTTTTTCCATATCAATCGTCACATCGAGGCGGTTGTCCGAGATGAATCCTTGCCACGAGCCATCACCATAGGTCCAATCGCCGCGTATGCCGTCCGTCAGAGCGGTGTTTCCTTGTGCCAGATAATGGGAGCTGTAAGGTGAATTATAAATCACCTTTTTACCCAATGCCAAATGGCTGACCGGTTGAAGCGACTCGGGACGGCTGCCGATTTCTTTTTTCAAATCGAAAGGATGGTATCCTTTTGCCTGCAAATCGGCCACTGCCGACAATGCACGGGTATGGAAATCCGGCCATGACTTACGTTCCGGAGCCGACCAGGCTGTTTCCGCCAATGCCAGGATTCGGGGGTAAATCATATACTCCACGTGTTCGGGAGTGGGAATGTATTCCACCCATAGGTTGCCTTGCACACCGTAGACCAACTTCGCCTGTTCCGCAGTTAAAGAAGCGGGAACGGGATTGTAAGAATATACTTTCTTCAACGGCAGGTATCCACCGATGGCTTCCGGCTGCGAATATGGGGCATCCTGATAACTGTCCAGATAGCAGTAGGCACCCGGCGTCATGATGGCACGATGGCCGGAGGTTACGGCAGCGATGCCACCCTCTTCTCCACGCCATGACATGACGGTTGCGTTGGGGGCAATGCCTCCTTGCAGAATCTCGTCCCACCCCAGCAGATGACGTCCATGATTATTCAGGAACTTCTCAATGCGGTGTATCAGGTAACTTTGCAGCTCGTCTACATTGGCAAGATGCTCGTCTTTCATTCTCTTCTGACATTTCGGGCAGGTCTTCCAAGCCGACTTGCCGGCCTCATCGCCACCGATATGAATGTATTCGGAAGGGAAAAGTTCCATGACTTCCGTCAACACATTTTCCAGAAACGTGAAGGTTTCTTCATTGCCGACACAGAAATCGGAGTTCTTGTAAGGTTCGCCCGAACAGGATAACTGCGGGTAGGCTGCCAGCACTTCTTCCGAATGGGAGGGCATCTCAATCTCGGGAATCACCGTGATATAATGCTGACGGGCATATTCCAAGATTTCACGAATATCATCCTGGGTGTAATAACCGCCGTAAGCTCCGGGAGCATCGAAACGGACATATTTACGTCCGCCGTTCCACCATTGCTTCCAGGTGGGATCTGTACGCCAGGCTGCAAATTCGGTCAGCAAAGGGTATTTCTTGATTTCTAACCGCCAGCCTGCCGCATCGGTCAGATGCAGGTGCAGACGGTTGATTTTGTAATACGCCAGTGCGTCTATCTGTTTCTTTATAAACTCTTTGGTAGAAAAGTGGCGGGACACGTCCAGCATCAGTCCACGGTAAGCAAAACGGGGAGTGTCTTCTATCTCGACAGAGGCTATGGAATAGCTGCCTGCCCCCGAAGGTTGTGCCAACTGCAACAGGGTTTGCATACCATAGAATAATCCGGCTCCCGAAGTGGCGCGTATCAGGATTTGTTGCGGAGTAACGGAAAGAGTATAGCTTTCCGGCGATGGCAACTGGTGATTCTTGGGGGTTATCAATAAAAGAAGCATCTGTTTCCTGTCTTTCTTTCTCGCTTCCTTTAATTGAACGGGTAATGCCTTCAGGTAATTCTCCCAGAGCTTCGCTTCTCCACCTTGTAGGTTTGTATAAAGTCTTGTCTTTTCTGACAGTAAAAAAGAGCCCGTCCCCTTCTCCATTTTTAATGGGACAGGTATGACGGACTGTGCCAGAATGGGATGTGCATGAAAGCACATCCCCAGTATACATAAGAAAAGACAAACTTTAGTGTATTCTTTTCTTATATTCATTAATCAATTTTGATTTCGTCTACAAATAAAAATGCGTTTTTGCCTTTTCCACCATGCCATTCCGGAAGCGTTTTCTCCGGTGAAGCAATGACTCTCACGTATTGGGTAGTCACAGGAGCAAATGTAAGTTGATGGTCAACAACTCCGTCTTTGTCCGTCTCTTTCATTGCCGGATATTCTTCGGAAGCAATCTTTTTGAAAGTCTTTCCGTCATCTGAAACTTCTATGGACAGGTTTCTGGCGTCAAACACCCAGTCGCCCTTTGCTACATTGACAGAGATGGCCACACTCGAAATTTCAGTAGGTTGCTGAAGGTCGATCGTCATGTCCATGTCGTTTCCGTTGAAGGCGATCCAGCGGCCTGACCGATAACTGCTATTTCCTTTCAAACCATCGTTTAACGTGGAAGCTCCTTTGAAGAGGTATTGTTCATTGATTGGTTGATTGGCTACAATCGGCTTCATGCTGGATTTGCTGAAGTCAATCTTCTCTGTCAATGTCTGGCTCTCGCCGGTAGGACGAATGGCTTTGGCGGACAGAGTGGCATTTTCTTTAATTTTCAACACTCCTTCGTAAACGGGAGAAGCAGTAATGGGTTCTGTGCCGTCCAAAGTGTAGTGGACAGGGGCATTGTCGATAGTAGACAAAGTAACGTCCATCGTTCCTTCTGCCGGATTCGGTTCAAACTCGGCTTGTACGCCGAACGCGTGTTTAGCGTAGTTGTATCCTTCGGCATCATACCACTTAATCAGTTGAGGAAGACGAGACAGGAAGTCGGCATAGTTTTTCTTTTCAGGGCTGGACCACTGAATTTCACACAATGCAGCCCAACGAGGCAATACCATGTACTGCGCGTGAGGGAAAGTAGCGATGTATTCTGTCCAGAGGTTGGCTTGCACACCCTTGATATATTTCTGTTCTTCCGGAGTCAGAGAAGCCGGCATCGGTTCGTAGCTGTACACTCTTTCCAACGGCAGGTAACCACCGATACCAAATGGTTCGTTATCTACGTCTTTAGCTTGGTAATAGTCGAAATACAGGTATGTGTTCGGTGTCATGATGACATCGTGTTTCTGCTTGGCTGCTTCGATACCGCCCTTTTCACCACGCCATGACATAACAGTAGCGTTCGGAGCAAGTCCGCCTTCGAGGATTTCGTCCCAACCGATGATCTGACGTCCGTGGTCGTTGAGGAATTTTTCGATATGATTGATAACAAAGCTCTGCAAACGTTCTTCTTTGCTATGTTTATCATCCGACTTCAAGCCCAGCGCCTTGATACGTGCCTGGCATTTCGGGCATTTTTCCCATCTTACTTTCGGACATTCGTCACCACCGACATGGATATATTCTGAAGGGAAGATTTCAATCAGTTCGCTATATACATCTTCGAGGAATTTCAAGACTTGATCGTTTCCGGCACAAAGCACATCTTCAGATACTCCCCATTGTCTCCATACTTCGTACGGGCCACCGGTACATCCCAATTCGGGGTAAGCGGCAAGGGCAGCTTGCATGTGTCCCGGAAGGTCGATTTCGGGAATAACTGTGATATAACGTTCGGCAGCATACGCTACTATTTCTTTCGCCTGCTCCTGGGTATAGAAGCCACCGTAAGGTTTGCCGTCGTATTCACCGGAGTTACGTCCGATGACTGTTTCTGTCCTCTTGGAACCGATTTCTGTCAGCTTCGGATATTTCTTGATTTCCAGACGCCAGCCCTGGTCTTCGGTAATATGCCAGTGAAAACGGTTCATATTGTGCAAAGCCATCATATCGATATATGTCTTCACTTCATCTACGGTAAAGAAATGGCGGCTGGTGTCGAAGTGGGCGCCACGATAGCCAAAGCGGGGAGCGTCATTGATTTCTACAGCGGGCATGGAAATGTCTGCACCGACAGCCACAGGCAATGATTTGCGCAGGGACTGGATGCCATAGAATACGCCGGCCTCGGTAGGACCAGTAATCGTGATTCCGTCACCGGTTACTTTCAACTGATAGGATTCCGGATTTTCGTTTGCCGTGCCCAATGTCAGTACGATTGCATTCTTACCTTCCGTTCCGGCTTCGATAGCGAAATCTTTTCCGGTAGCGGTTTTCAGATAGTCGGCCAGGAATTGTGCGTTGCGTTGCATCTTCTCGTTTCCTTCCGGATAAAGGATTTTCACACCGCTCTTCAGAATGAAGGGATTTCCTTGAGCTGTTACAATTTCTTGTGGCATGGGGATGATCTGGTAGTTGGCGTCCTGTTGCGCCGATTGGCAAGAGGCAAAAAGTCCTGCTAGTGCCAGACATCCGGTTAACTTTAAGAGTTGTTTCATAAACTAAAAAATTAAGTGTTAAGTTATTAATAAATTAATTATAGGTTTCACGAATATGTTTGATTGTCAAAGGCAACTCCTCTCCTTTCTTTATTTGGGGAGAAGTGATGACAACTGTCTTACGCTCTCCGGGAAGGAGGTCGAAAAAGTTGTCACTGAAACGGGCTCCCTGCAAAGGGATTTCAATAAAGACGTCTTTGGCAAGACAGGGAGAAAGCAGGGTCAATTCGCACACGCCGTCTTTCTGTTTTATCTTGCAGGAAACGGTTGTCTTGGGCAGAAGCAGGTCTTTCGTCTTTCTAAAGAAGTAGACTGTTTCGGCTACCGTATGCCCGGACTTGTCTTTCAAGGTCAGTTGCATGAAGCAATGGCGCAGGTCATCCGCAAGCGGGCGCTTTGCAGGAAAAAACAAAGTGGTAAGCGAAGTGCGATATACACATTGGGAAGTGTTGGCCGGAAGAGTCAAAGAAGGAAGGACAACCGTTCTTCCGGCTTTCTTTCCTGCAAAATTCGTCAGTCTCATTTCCAGCGTCAGTTTCTCCCGGGTGTCAAGATGATCGGAAAGCAGGTAAACACACAGGTTGTCACCTTCCAGCAAAGGGTTGATATGAACGGGGGCAAATGCACGCTTTGCCTGATAATGCAAGGCTTTCCAGTTACCGTAGTAATCAATACCCGACCATGACACTACCGGCCAACTGTCATTCAATTGCCAATATAATGTACCCATACAATAGGGACGGTTGCGGCGGTGCGCTTCCAGACCGTGACGTATGCCATGTCCCTGCAATACTAGTCCGACATAGACAAAGTCTTCAAATTTTTCGGGAATGATATAGTCACGTTCCATATAGGTGCGAATCAGGGCATTGCCGATGCTGCTTTTCTGATGGGCATTCATCACCTCCGATTCGATTTGATAATCTTCAGGAGCCGCAAAGGTGGCAATAGTCTTCATCTCCGGGAAGGACTGGAAACCGAATTCGCTCATGAAACGAGGAAGATCTGTATCTAGTGATTCGAAAGTTTTTTGTCCATACCATACTCCCCAGTTGTGGCTGTCTCCTATCCCCCATGATTCGGGGCGTCCCCAATTGGCTAAATACGGGGAGCTGTGTATATAAAAACGGTCGGCATCCAGCTCTTTTACCTTGGTAGGAAGGAGTTGGTGGAACAGTTTGTCATAGCCTTGGAACATTTCCTGATAGATTTCCGGCGTGAATTTCTTGTCGAATCCCCAATATTTCAAGGCTTCCAGTATTTCATTATTGCCACACCACATCGCCAGGGAAGCATGATTGCGAAGACGGCGAATGTTGTAGCAGGCTTCTGCTTCTACTCTTTTCAGGAAGGTTGGATCGGACGGATAGGGAGTGCAGGCAAACATAAAGTCCTGCCATATCAGTATTCCGTTTTCATCTGCCAGGTCATAGAAACGGTCGTCTTCGTAGGTTCCGCCTCCCCACACACGAATGACATTCATGTTGGCTTCTTTGATGTCCCTAAATAAGGTTTGGTAGCGTTCGGTAGTGACGTTAGTCAATAGGGCATCCTGGGGAATATAGTTGGCTCCTTTAGCAAACATCGGAACGCCGTTTACTTCAAAATAGAAGGATTCTCCGTCCTGATCTTTTTCATTGACGAGGCGAACGGTACGCAGTCCTATCCGGTGGGATTGTTGGGCTACGACTTTATCTTCTACGATTATTTGAGCAGAGAAATCATACAAGGCGGGCTTTCCCCAGCCATTCGGCATCCAACGTACCGGCGACAGCACTTCGGAAGGAATAGATATATGATTGATTCCGGGCTGTAGGGTGATTGCCTGGCTAATGCCTTTTTCTGTGTTTCCTTCGAAGGAGGTATTGATTCTCACCTCTGCTTGAAGTGCTCGAGGAAGGATATTATTTATTTCTAATTCATTGGATAGTTTTGCCTGCTGGTCGGTCAGTGAGAGTTGCTTTACGTGGTAGTCGCTGATAGAGGCTGCGTCGTAAAAACGGATGGTCACCGGACGCCAGATACCACTGGTCACCATGCGGATTCCCCAGTCCCAGCCATAACTGTAAGGGGCTTTACGGGAGAATACGCTTACATGTTTTTCGTGATGGTCGTTGTCTGCCGGATAGTTGAATCCGTTAGAGTTATATTGAGGCATTGTCTGCCGGATGGGTGAATGAAAATAGATGTGAAGAAGGTTTTCTCCGAGACGGAGTTGCGACTTGACGGGTATCGTATAACCGACGAACATGTTATCGGCTTTCAACAACAGTGCTCCGTTGAGATATACATCGGCGTATGTGTCAAGACCTTCAAAAACTAATTGGGCGTCGTCCCGTTTCAGTTGCTCGGGGGTAACTGTAAAAGCAGTCCGGTACTCCCAGTCTTCATTTTCCACCCACTGAATCTTCTGTTCATTGATACCGTAAAAAGGATCGGGAATTTGTTTATGATAGATAAGATCCTGATGAACGGTGCCGGGAACCTGTGCCGGTCGCCATAGCTCCGTACCTGCCTGGGAAAATTCCCAACCTGCATTTAAAACCACAATTTCGGAATTGTCATTACTCTGCGCATATGCCATACTGCAACAGCATAGTAGTCCACATGCTATTTGAGTCTTTTTTCCGATCAAATCAATCATCATAGTGGGGGCATTAGATATTAACGGTTTCAAAGATATTACTTTTTCAGCAAATTTCACGGATAATTTAACAAAATATGTTGTTTTAGCATGAGCTGTCCAGAAAGCCTCAATTAAATCGGCTAAAATTTCAGTTTATAATTAGTTAAATAAAGAGTAGTATTCTGCCCTCAAATGTAAGCTGAAATGGCGTTTTTTATTATAATAATATTCTTTTTCATTATAACTAAATCTTGCTACCTATAAATCGTAAGCATAGATTTAAATCTTCGGACTTTCGGGACAGACTCTTTATTCCTTTATTATATCTGTCAATTTTATCGCTTGAAAGGTTATATGTGCGACGCTACTCTCATATAGTATACCAATTGTCTCTTTATCAATCATTGTCAGACAACTATACCCCCATCCTTCTGCCTCGTCGAGCATTAATTGATGTTCCGGCAACCAGGTAAGTCCTTTGTCCAGACTTGCTTTTATTGTTATATGATTACGTCCTTTGGTCGTATTCGGGTTCGAAAACAGCAGGATATCTTTATTTAATATGTTGTCTTTGGCATCTACATGAATCAGACTAGCCATGCATACCGGTTCCTGAAGTGCTTGGCGGGAAGATGGGTGTTCTGTCCATGTTTCTCCCAAATCTTTCGTTATGGCAATAGCCCGGCTTCCTCCTCTATTATCACGCATATTCAGCATCAATACTCCCGGTTCTATTTCCGCCACTTGCGCTTCCGTTGTATTGGTTCGTGCCATATTGTGCATTTTCCATGTTTTCCCCCGGTCTTTACTATACATGATTCCTGCATTCGGAACACGGGTAGAGTCTATAAATTGCGTTGGAAATACCAATGTGCCATCACTCATCGTTATTCCACGTCCGGGACCTTGAAGCAGGAAGTACCAGGAAGGATCTTTCACCTGCTCTGTTATATTGATAGGCTTCGACCAGGTTTTACCATCGTCTGTGCTTTTAGCCAATACTAACTGTGCCGTATGATTCAGATCCATTCCCGGATGGGAACTCCACCAGGCGCGTTGATTACCCATACCATGTGTCCATGCGGCAACCACCCAGACGGTATTCGTCTTAGTATCTACTAAAATAGAAGGGTCTCCTACCCCATTCTGTGCTTTAGGCAGACCACCATACTCGCCAAATGAAAGCGGAAGACGCATCTTCTCCCAATTCTTTCCTCCATCGATGCTACGGCTCAAACCCACGTCAACATATTCCTGTAAATCGACACTACTGTTGTATCGAACATCATACACGCCTAATAAGGTTCCTTTATTGGTAGTCACCAACCCGGGAATACGGAAAGAAGCAGAACTGTCATCACCGGCATGACGAACTCCAACTGCCATCCGGTG
Source organism: Bacteroides sp. AM16-13 (assembly GCF_003602705.1). Lineage (NCBI taxonomy): Bacteria > Pseudomonadati > Bacteroidota > Bacteroidia > Bacteroidales > Bacteroidaceae > Bacteroides > Bacteroides sp. AM16-13. Next base: position 62,308 of record NZ_QTLK01000014.1, on the reverse strand, counting down.
AACAATATTCTTTGGAGAAATAGATTTACAACATAGTTCTTTCCCATCTACTTTAACGGCACACAATTCAGAGAGTATCTTAGTCTGCAAAGAGGCATCTTTTTTCATCTGCAAACTAATCCAAAAATAGTTTACACCCGGAAATAAATTGTAATTACCTTTTAATACAACTTTTTCTGATGATCCCACCTCTGCACATTTGATCGAATAGGAAGGAATAGCCGCCAATGTCCCACCCGGACGGTGGCTGGATATGTACTCTACTGGAGCAAAGCGATTTTTGTCTTTGTCCTGCAACGCCTCTGTTCCTCCATAATAGAGTTTGATTGCCTGAATATCAGTCAGATTCGTACTTTTACTAAAATCTAAAATGATTTCATCGAGCTTCTTACTTTCTTTTGCATCCAAACGAAGATAGAACAGAACATTGTCTTGCCGCTCTATCAAAACCGGGATTTGTGTTTCATGGATAAATACTGTGTCTGAAGCTTTTACGTCAAAAGAATATCCTAAAAGGATAAGGAAAAGTAAATAATAAATTCTTCTCATAATGGGGGTATTAGTTAGTTTAACGCGATAAAGATAAAACTTTTCTACTATAATATTACTATGCAAACAGTAAACTTTGATTTTACCAAGTTCTGGTAGGACTAGTCAATACTTTGACCACGGTTCTGGCTCTTGTCATCATCGATAAGGTGGGCCGCAAGAAGCTGGTATATTACGGAGTTTCGGGCATGGTGCTCTCTCTGGTCCTTATCGGTCTTTACTTCCTCTTCGGAGATTCCCTGGGAGTATCCAGCCTCTTCCTGCTTGTTTTCTTCCTGTTCTATGTATTCTGCTGTGCCGTATCCATCTGTGCCGTGGTGTTTGTACTCCTCTCGGAGATGTATCCCACCAAGGTTCGCGGACTGGCCATGTCGATAGCAGGATTCGCTCTGTGGATCGGAACGTACCTGATCGGACAGTTGACCCCCTGGATGCTCCAGAACCTTACCCCCGCCGGAACATTCTTCCTGTTTGCCGTTATGTGCGTACCGTATATGCTGATTGTCTGGAAACTCGTGCCGGAGACTACCGGGAAGTCACTGGAGGAGATTGAAAGATACTGGACCCGTTCGGAATAAATATAAAACAGACCTTGATTATTTTAATGTACTAACAAGTGGGATTGTAGAAATGGCAGAAGATGTTTTTTTGTATGGCCATTCAATAAACGTTTATCATCTGAATAGCTGTCGATACAATCCAGATAATAGATTATATTATGGATTTTAAGAATTTAGCAAATCAATATAAGGATGAATTGTTACACAATGTTCTTCCTTTCTGGCTCCAAAACTCTCAGGATAAAGAGTTTGGTGGCTACTTCACCTGTATGGATCGTGAAGGCAAAGTCTTTGATACAGATAAGTTTGTTTGGTTGCAAGGGCGTGAAGTATGGATGTTCTCTATGCTCTACAATAAAGTGGAGAAACGTCAGGAATGGTTGGATTGTGCCGTTCAAGGTGGCGAATTTCTAAAAAAATATGGACATAACGGAGAATATAATTGGTATTTTTCCCTTGACCGATTGGGTAGACCATTGGTAGAACCATATAACATTTTCTCCTATACTTTTGCAACGATGGCTTTCGGACAATTGAGTCTAGCAACTGGTAATCAGGAGTATGCCGACATTGCCAGAAAAACATTTGATATTATCCTTTCCAAAGTTGATAACCCTAAAGGAAAATGGAATAAGCTTCATCCTGATACACGCAATCTAAAGAATTTTGCCCTTCCGATGATTCTCTGCAATCTTGCTATGGAAATAGAGCATATTTTAGGAACAGATTATTTGGAACAGGCGATAGATGCTTGTATCCATGAAGTAATGGACGTCTTTTATCGTCCCGAACTTGGTGGAATCATAGTTGAGAATGTAGATGTAAGCGGTAATCTTGTGGATTGTTTTGAAGGTCGTCAGGTAACTCCGGGACATGCCATTGAAGCCATGTGGTTTATCATGGACCTGGGTAAACGTCTGAATCGTCCGGAATTGATAGAGAAAGCGAAAAAAACTACTCTTACCATGCTTGAATATGGTTGGGATAAAGAGTACGGTGGTATTTATTACTTTATGGATCGCAATGGTTGCCCTCCACAACAGTTGGAATGGGATCAAAAACTTTGGTGGGTACATATTGAGACACTTATTTCTTTATTAAAAGGATATCAATTTACAGGTGACCGTAAATGTTTGGAGTGGTTTGAAAAAGTACACGATTATACGTGGGCACACTTTAAGGATCCCGAATATCCTGAATGGTTTGGATATCTGAACCGAAGAGGAGAAGTGTTGTTGCCACTCAAAGGAGGAAAATGGAAAGGATGCTTTCATGTGCCAAGAGGATTATTTCAATGCTGGAAGGTATTACAAAATTTGAGTGAAATAAAATAATTAATGAAAAATGTCACATATGAAAAGGATATTTATAATAGCATGTATTATTTTGACCACTGCTTCTACAGCTTTTGCTGAAGAATGCAGAGTTGGGCTAACCCTGATTCCTCCAGGCACAATTACGAATAAAGTAGATTTGGACATACGTGCAGGTATTGTCAATAAAGGGAATACTCAACAGGAATTTTATGTCTCTATTTATTTGAATGACGTAAGTCAAGATTCATTAATTCATTTTTCTCGTATAACATTGGCACAGGGGAGTGCTCGGGAAATAAAGTTCTCTTTAAAAACAACTGACAAAATTGGTAGGAATCGCATCATCCTTAAAGTCAAAGAGAAAAATGAAGAATTTACAATTTCTAAAGACTTTGAAGTTATTAATTCAGAAATTCGATCTACGCGTCTGATAGACGGAGCATGGGCAGGCCTTTATCATTGGAGCGAGACAGAAGGAAAGCATTGGAATCCTGATATAAAAAAGATGACTGATGATCAATGGCGTGAGTTAGTGCGTTCTATGCATAGTATAGGGATGGATGTTATAGTTCTTCAAGAAGTTTTTCGCAATCAGGACTATGTAGGAAAACATGATTTGAATATAAACAACTACCAAGGAAAAGCATTTTATCCTTCCACTCTTTATTCAGGAAGGATGCCTATTTCTGCGAAAGACCCAATAGGAGCTATTCTTTCTGAAGCAGACAAACTAGGAATGTCAGTTATGATGGGAGTAGGAATGTTCGCTTGGTTTGATTTTACTGTAGAGTCTCTTGAATGGCATAAGCAAGTTGCCAAAGAATTATGGGATATGTATGGAGATCATCCTTCTTTCTATGGCTTTTACGTATCCGAAGAATGTGCCGGTAATCTGTATAATTCAGAATCGACCAATGAAGGACAGATGATACGTAAGAAAGAGATTGTGAATTTCTTTCGTGAGTTTAAGAAATACACCTCCCAATTTGCTCCGGAAAAGCCCGTAATGCTTGCTACCAATAGTATGGAAGTACTAAAAGGTGCAGACACTTATCCCGCTTTATTACAAAATCTCGATATATTATGTCCATTTGGTTTTGCACGTATGCCAAAAGGAGACCTTACAGGAAAAGAAGCAGCCGATATTTTGCAAAAATTCTGTGATGATGCCGGTGCGCACTTATGGTTTGATCTTGAAGCTTTTTTATTCAATCCGGATAATTCTCTTTATCCTCGTCCGATAGATGAGATCATCTGTGATTTGAACTTGCTTGACAATTTTGAGAAAGTACTATGCTATCAATATCCAGGAGTCTTTAATAATCCAAAGATGTCGATACGTATAGGAGAAGAACGTACAATTGATCTGTATAATGCCTATAAGACTTACATGAAGAAAATAAAAGCAGATCGTTATAACAAAATCAAATAACCTTTTCACTTAATAAATTCATTATTATGAAAACTATCGCACAATCTATTTTTATTATTTTGTGTTTATCAGGTAAGATATTCACTTCATGTGCTGATGGTGATTTCGGAGCCAATCCGTATGATCCGAATACCCCAATTACGGTATCACAGCTACCTAAAGTACTTTCTTTCACTCCTACAGAGGGAAAGGAGGGTGATGTAATTACTATTACAGGAGTAAATTTTACAACTGCCACTAATGTCGCTTTCGGTGGGAAAGGTGCGTCTAGTTTTGAAATTATTGATGATGCTACTATTGAGGCCATTGTTAGTTCGTATGGAGGTACAGGTGCGGTAGCAGTTACAAATCATAAAGGTACACGTTCATTGGAAGGTTTTCTATTTATCAAAGAAATTGACCCAACAGAGAACCCGAATCTGGCATTGAATGGCTACGCAACAGGTTCGGCTGCTATTAGCGGAAGTATCTCGAACATCAATGACGATAATGATAAATCCTGGTGGCAAGCTGCAGGTAACGACAATGAATGGGTGAAAATAGACCTCGGGAAAATGTATAGCATTAACACCGTAGTGATGACATGGGATATGAACGCAGCAGGTACTGATTGTGACCTTATGATTTCGGAAGACGATGTTAATTACACAACTATCTATTCTATCAAAAATTGGGATGCTGTCTCTAATGATGGAATTAACAAAGTCAGCTTTGACAATGCCAATGCCCGCTATGTCAAATTAGCAAATATGAAGAATTCTGCTACTCCATATAATATGACATTGTTTGAGGTTGAAATATATAATACTCCACCGGCAGAAAATTTGGCATTACAGAAGATTGCATCCGCTTCTTCTAATAATGCGGCGGCTTTCAATGCAGTCTATGGAAATACTTCATTTATGTGGCAAGCAGAAGGTAATGATGACGAGTGGTTCAAGGTAGATCTAGGAAAGACATATACTATTAATAATGTTGTAATACAATGGGATGCGGGTGCTTATGCCGCTGATTGTGAAATCCTCATTTCTCAAGACGATGTAGAATATACTTCGGTTTATTCTATTACAGGATGGGACTCTGCTACAACAGAAGGTGTTCAGGATATGAGCTTCGATAATGTGGATGCTCGTTATGTCAAGGCTTTACTCAAGAATGGAGCTACACCTTGGCGAATGACAATCAAGGAATTTGAGGTATATAAACAGTGGTAATATTTATAATTTAATAATATGGAAAAAATAATATCAATTCTGTCAATATTAATAGTGCTTCCTATACTTACACTTTCATCCTGTGATACAAGCACTGCTCCGCCTCCTACCAATGAGGAGAACTTGACAGAACAGACTATGGATGTAGTATATGATAATGTGATGACTTATCAGCTCTCTTATATCCGTTCTTTGCAGCTTTCCAGTGGAGCTATAAAAGATACAGATGCTTCGAACAGTAAGATTACTCCTTATTTTGCTCATTTTGCAGTTCTGGCTTTGCTAAAAGATCCTACAAGCCCCAATATAGATGCAGTAAAGAAATACATTAAATGGTATCTTGGCAAACTGAATGGCATTACGAATCCTTATAAAGGAGGCGCAGAAATAGAAGGTTCTATCTATGACTATTTTGGTGATTCGGAAACTACTCAAGGAACGTATGACTCTGTAGATTCTTATGCAGCTACTTTTTTGGAAATCATCATGGAATTTGCTCAAACATCTGGAGAAAATAAAAGCTGGCTTGAACAGTATAAGAGCAAAATCTCTTTGGTAGCAAGCGCAATGGTGAAAACGATCGATACCGATTTTAACCAGTTACCAGGCACTATCACAGAAGATGAAAATGATGGTCTTAGTGTTGCTTCGTATGTTTACGATGTAAAATACCTGATGGACAATTGCGAAGTAAACATAGGACTTAAGGCTGCCAAGTGGCTCAAAGATAACAGTCTGATCGATAATGATTATGATTTTGCGGGCCTATTGGCAAAAAATACGGAAGGTATAGGTGCATTATGGAATGGAACTACTTATGATTGGTGGAAAAGTAGCTCTGTAACCACCGACTGGAAACAATTCTATCCTGACGCAACAGCTCAACTTTATCCAGGCATGTTTAATGTGATTGAACCGAATAGTCAGACTGCTAATAAATTGTATACTCAATTTAATAAAACATATACTAGTTGGGCCAACGGGGTAACTTACTCATCTTTCCCTTGGACAATTATTGCATATGCAGCAGCCACTATTAATGATACAGTACGAGTGAATACCTACTTGAAGCATATTAATTCCTTAAATATTAAAGGACAGCAAAAAACGAATTGGTATAGTATGGAAGCAGGCTGTATTGTTCTGGCTATCGATAGGATAAGGAATCCGGTTATTGACAGTGAGTATACGCCTATAAATTAATACTATAAAATAGATTACATATGAAAAACTATTATAATGAAAATAAGAGCCAAAGCTTGATATTAACATTATGCATGATAATATTTCTGCTTTCACCATCTGTCTTATTCGCACAGAAACAGAATATAACGGGTAAGGTGATTGATGTTCAGGGGCAGCCGGTTATAGGTGCTACTGTTTTATTGCAAAACACTACTACAGGTGTGATAACAAATATGGACGGAGAGTTTGTACTAGTCAGTCCCGCTAAAGAAAACACGATCACTGTTAGCATGATAGGATATAATTCTGTCACTGTCAAAGCGGTAGCCGGTCAACGGGTTTCTATTACTCTGATAGAGAAAATGTATGAGCTGGATGGTTTAGTCGTGATTGGATATGGTTCTATTGCTAAGAAAGATATTACGGGAGCTGTTGGAGTTGTCAGTGGAAAAGAGCTAAAAGATATGCCTGTAAGTAGCATTAATAATGTTCTTCAGGGTAAAGTTCCCGGTCTGACTGTTACTTCCAGCAGTGGTACTCCGGGTGCGGGAAGTGTTACCCATATCCGTGGTATTGGTTCTATTACAGGTTCTACAACCCCTCTGTATGTAGTAGATGGTCTTCCGCAAACCGGTATTGATTATCTGAATCCGAATGATATTGAGTCAATAGCCGTTCATAAGGATGCTTCGGTAGCTGCTATTTATGGTTCTCGTGGAGCAAACGGAATTATTATCATTACAACTAAATCAGGTAGCCTTGAAAACAAAGCGCAAGTTAGTTATGATGGATATATCGGTTGGCAAACACCTTGGAAACGTCCGCATATGCTTAATGCCGCAGATTACATCACTTATAAAAATCTGGCAGCTGACAATGCCGGTCAGGAGCGTGTTGCCGCTTTTGCTACCCAAGAAAATATTGACGCAGTTCTCAACTTCGTTAATAAAAATTCAGGTCCCAATGGAACTGACTGGTGGAAAGAGATTATCAATGATGGTGCATTTATGCATAATCACAATATTAGCGTCAATGGCGGAACCAAAAATATAGGAATACTTTCCAGCCTAGCTTACACAGACCAAGATGGTATAGTTAAAGGTTCGAACTATAAACGTATTTCTTGGAGAAATAACTTCAATATGAAGATTTCAAAACGCGTCTCTTTAACTGCTAACGTCGGTATCATCGATGAAAAACGTCAATTGATTGACGAGAATAACCCTGCTACCGGTACTGTATTCAGTGCAATGGGAGCAGATCCTATCACACCTGTATTCCGTAATAATTTGGTTGACGTACCTATTTTTCTAAGTCAGATTTACAATGGGTATGAACCGAATAATCTCTATTCGCAGTATTCTGGGATCTTATTCTCCAATAAACGCAATCCAGTGGGACAGATTCAAAGAATGAGACAGAGTACTTATGAATATCTTTATGTAAAAGCAGGAGCAAATCTGGAGATTAAATTATTTGATTTTCTGAAGTTCAATTCGCGCTTCGGCATGGATATTAGTAGAAGCCTAACTGATGGATTTCAACCTAAATACACCCTCAATGCCAATGATTACGCCAATGAGAATACAGTGATACAGGATAATTCCAGAAGCAACTATTTTGTATGGGAACAGACTCTTTCTTACGATCAAAGCTTCGGGAAGTTTAAGATAGGAGCATTACTCGGTACTTCAGCTGAAGAAACAAGCGTTTCGAGTGTCAATGCTTCTATACAAGGGGTGATAAATAATGATAAGGATATGGCTATTCTTAATGCAGGCACAACAAACCCGGCAGTATCCGGCTATCCTTATGACAACTCGATGTTATCATTCTTCGGACGTGTCAGTCTGGATTATGACAGCAAATATCTTATTGCTGCCAATCTACGTCGTGATGGTTCCTCTAAATTTGCCGACGGACATAAATGGGGAACATTCCCATCCGTATCGGCTGCATGGCGCTTCTCCAGCGAATCGTTCATGGAATCTACTCACAATTGGTTGAGTGACGCAAAGCTGCGTATCAGCTATGGTTTGATTGGTAATCAAAATATTAGCGGAGGCGGATATGCTTCTACGTATGGAAGTACAATCTATGATCGTTACTCTTTCGGCTCCCCAAATACGGCGTCCATTGGTGCTGGCATTATTACCGTTGGAAATCCTGTTCTGAAATGGGAAACCTCTAAACAATTTGACATAGGTCTTGATTTAAGTCTCTTCAATAATAGTATTGAGATTGTAGCGGACTATTTCCGCAAGAATATAGACGATATGTTGATGCAAGAGCCTCAACCTACTACATTAGGGTTCCCGAACTTTCCTTATGCAAATGTAGGATCTATGCGCAATGTAGGATGGGAATTAGGCGTTACTTATCGCAAAACATGGGGAGATCTCAACTTTACAGCTTCCGCCAATATTTCTACTTATAAAAATGAAGTGACCTCTTTGGGTAATGGCGATGCAATTTATGGTTCAGCATACAATAATAATACCATTACTAAGACAGAAGTGGGGCAACCGGTAGGATATTTCTATGGATATGTGACCAATGGTATTTTCCAGAACGCAGAGCAAGTGGAGGGTAGTGCGCAAAGAGAAACGGCAAAGCCTGGTGATATTCGTTATAAAGATTTGAATAATGACGATGTACTCGATGATAATGACCGTGCCAAGATTGGAGATCCCTGGCCTGACTTTGTTTACGGTCTGTCACTTGGAGCATCATGGAAAGGTTTTGATTTCAATATGTTTCTTCAGGGATCACAAGGAAATGATGTGATGAATATGACTCTTTACGATTTTGAATCAGGAACGGGTTACATGAATGCTCATTCAGATTTTCTCAAACGTGCATGGAATGGTGAAGGTTCAACAGACAAGTTTCATAGAATATCTGCCGATCAAGGTCAGAATCAGCTTATTTCCGATTATTTTATCGAAGACGGTTCATACTTTAGAATCAAGAATTTGCAGATCGGTTATAATTTCTGTGATCGTTTATTGAAGTTCAAGGGAATCAGTTACCTGCGCTTATATGTTAGTGTGCAAAATCTGCTGACTCTCACGAAATATTCAGGACTTGATCCGGAGATAGGTTCCTCTAACGCTACTCTCAATGGTATAGATCAGGGCTTTTATCCTCAAGCGAGAACTTGGACGATTGGTTTAAACGTTAAATTTTAAAGTAACATGAAAAATATAAAATACTTATTCGTGTCTCTATCATTAATATCACTCTTTTCGTGTGCTGATTTTTTAGACAGAGACCCTAAAGGTGTGATGGATCAAGATAGATTTTTTCTTTCGCCTGATGCTGGTTATAGTGCTGTCGTTAAGTGCTATAAAACTCTTAATGATGTAGCTGGATATGAAGCACCACGTATGGATTTATATAATATATCCACTGATGATTCGGAGAAAGGAGGGTCTGATGCAGGTGATCGCACTTTTGCGGGAGACCTTAGTTTCGGTCGAGCTTTGGCTTCCAATACTGATTTGGTTAACCTTTGGTCGAATATGTACAATGGGATAGCACGATGTAATATTTGCCTGGAGAATATACCCAATAAGCCTTTGGTGGATGCGGATGGCTATCCTCTGTCGAATGACGTAAAAGCCAGATATATAGGGGAAGTGAAGTTTCTCCGTGCTTTCTTTTACTTTGAACTCTGCAAGATCTTCGGCGGAGTACCTTTAGTTGATCGTACGCTGACAGTTGATGATAGTAAGAAGTTAGTCAGAGCTACAGAAGCAGAGACGGCTGATTTTATAATGAAAGATCTGTCAGAGGCCGCTTTAGAAAGTAATATACCTGATAAGGTTTCTTTACCGACTACAGAATTGGGACGTGTTACCAAAGAGGCTGTATGGGCTATGCAAGCACGTGTATATATGTATTTTGCAAAAGATAATCCATCCTATTATGCAGATGCACGTGATGCAGCAAAGAAAGTTATTGATTCGAAGAGCTGCGAATTAGCTCCCAATTTCCAATCACTTTACTTGAGTGACAACTACATGTTAAGTGAATCTATCTTCCCCAATATACGTGGTGATGTTCCAAACGATCACATTTATGGTTCTTTTACCCCCGTATATTCTAATCCAAGGTCTTGTGGAGCATACGGTTTTGACCAACCGACACAGAATCTTGTCGACGAATTTGAAGAAGGAGATCCTCGTTTATTGTACACGATTATAGAACCAGGTGATAAATTTCCTAAAGAGAAAGGGTCGGAAACACTGGATTTCTCAACATATCCTAATACAGGATACCACAGTCGTAAAGCTTTTCTTGTTGTTTCAAGAAGAGGTAATGGTTGGGGAGATGATGCTTGGACATTCCATATCATACGTTATGCAGATGTATTATTGTTATATGCTGAAGCTTTAATACAGACTAATGGAGATAAGGATGAAATTGTGAAATACATAAATATGGTCCGAGACCGTGCTAATGATTCCCGTTCGGGAGATATCGAAGCCACTTCACGTGTATTGATAATTCCTAATATTAAATTGAAACCTGTAACTGTTAATGATGATTTGCTGACAGCAGTCAAGCATGAACGCCGTGTTGAATTAGCAATGGAATACAATCGTTTGTATGATCTTAAACGTTGGAATTGTTATGTAGAAACAATGAATACTTTTTCCACCTATCCTTATGCCAAAGGACGTGGAGCTGCCTTTAAAAAAGGGATAAATGAATTATTCCCTATTCCGCAGATTGAGATAGACCGCTCTGGAGGTTCAATTAAACAAAATCCCGGATATAATTAAACTTTCAGTAAATGCTGACGTTGGTTTGGGACAGTTGAATCTGTCCCAAATGACGAAGGTAAAGGAGAGAGAAAAGAACGAGCAAATGAACAAACAAAATGAGAACATAAATATTTATTAATGAACAAAATTCTTCTTTTTGTAGCAGCTTTTAATTATTTATTTCTCGATGTTTCTATTGATATAAAATCATAGGAGTAGATTCGTTAGCCACCATCGATCAGCCTTTAATTGATTATTCGATCCGCAAAAAGCCAGTTGTATTTTATAGAACTGGTATCCTTCAAGGAGATTGTGCTTCACGTCCCGAAATGGCATATACCAATATCATATCGAGAAGATTGAACCGTGAATGTATCAACTTGGGGTTTAGCGGAAACGCACTTTTAGACTTGGAAGTGGCCAAAGTGATAGCCGAAGTAGATGCCAGCGTTTTTGTTTTAGACTTTGTGCCTAATGCTTCTGCAGAACAGATGAAAGAACGAATGGAAGCATTCTATCATATCATTCGTAGTAAACATTTGGATACACCAGTCTATTCAACTGGCTAAAGAAGGAAAATGAAAAGAATATCATTTTTATCTCTTCAAAAAATATACTGGGAGAAAATGGGGAAGCTACTATAGACGGTATTCATTTCACTGATTTAGGTATGATGAGATATGCTGATTTAGTTTATCCAATCATTATAATAAAATAATGACGCTATCGGCTCGGTATAGCATCATTATATGAAGCTTATAGCAACGCTATCTTGTTGACATAGCGTCACTATTTTAAATACTTTTGATAGGTGATTTTTTGTACGTTATATCAATAGAAACAAATCTTCAAGTATCAAAATGGTAAAATATCATTTTGGTATTTGAATGATGCTATAATTGAATTTATTCAGGCGAGCAGTCAGATACGGAAAAGAATCGCATAGATTAGCCATTAGTATTATTCAGAAATTCCTGAAATCCTTCCCTTAGAGAGCACAATCATTATTATTTGATATCATGCATTGCATAGTGAATGTATTTTTTAATCTATTTATGCATTTTGTTTAATAAAGTAAGTTCATAAAAGCACTTCTAATAAATCAAAAAATCCTATTTTTATGAGTCAAAATAGCTTTCTTTTAAACGTACGTGGCGTTTCTTATAAACCAACCGTGTATTTCTTTAAAACGAACCGTACGTTTCATTACAATCAACCATGTGTTTATCAAAAATAATGCGGTATTTATATGCGAATAACAGCTCTTTTTATTCATGATTATGCATATAAATACCACATTTTATCTGTTTCTCTTTCTACTACTATCAGTTTATAAAAAATAGTGGATAGCAAAATTGACTATAATCTGTCATCAAACTATTAACTTTAATATAAAATAATCATATTGATATTTATTCTTTTTATAATTCATATAAATTTATGCTTTCAAAATATTCTACTTATTGTTAATATATTATTTATTCAAACTTAACTCTTATCAAACAGCTTGTTGTTAGCAAATGTCAACATATGATTACCTGCATTTAGTTCTTTACTTATGCTTCCTATCTTAATTGTAGCTGTCGTATTTACGGGAACTATTACATTTAAAGTAATTTCATTGCCATTACGTTTCCAAGACGATTTTATTAGTCCATTTATTGAATTATATTCAGCATCCACCCAATCCAAACCGTTGACAAAGTGCGGTTGGATAAAAAAGTGTTTGAATCCAGGATGCTGTTCATCATAATTAATACCTGCCAGTATATTATACATCCAGGCACTGATGTCACCCATAAATATATGGTTGAGGGATTGATCTTTCGATGAATTAAATATCTTCCATTTTTCAGATAAAGTGGTAAGTCCTTGTTTCATCCAATATCCCCATGAAGGCATATCCTCGTTTATAGCTAACTCATAAGCCTGATTTGCATGACCATATTTAGCAAGCATACGTAGTACGGTTTTACTACCCAACATGCCAAAATCAAGTGTATTGTTATTTTGTGCCAATATTCGGCTCAATTTGTCTGCTACTTTTTGCGTATATTCTTCGGGGACAATATCTAAATATAAAGGAATACTTTGCGCAGCTTGAGTACCATTTGCATATATGCAACTATCTTTATTAAAATATTTCGCATTAATCAAACTTTTCAGCTTTTCTGCCTTCAAATTATAGATCGTCCCGTCTTTACCTATTAAGTCTGCAAATTTTGCCATATATTCATTTTCCATATAATAGTAACAGGTAGTAGTAAAGTCTGTTTGAGTTTGTGCTTCATAAAAACACCAGTCTCCAATACCAAAAGTTACCGTCCCCTCGTCATTTTCGCGACTTGATAAATAATGTAAATATTTTTGGCAGGTATTCCAAACCATTTCAATGCCTTTTTTATCACCATAATATCTGTATAAATTCATTGGTACAATGAATAATGCTGCATCCCATACAGGACCAATCCAATCTTCATATCCCCAACCTGATGATGGAATAATTCCTGATATTCTTCCGTCTTCAGTTTGGTTGTCGATTATGTCATTTATCCATTTTTCATAAAACGTAATTCCATCAAAGTTGAGCAATCCCAAATCCATGCTAACATGCGCATCAGCTGTCCACCCATTTTTTTCCCGTTGCGGACAATCTGTAGGAATACTCATCAAGTTACACAAATATGACTGGTTCGTCGCTTCCCATAAATCATTCAACAAACTATTCGAACAGCTGAATTTTCCTACAGGTTTTACTGCCGTATGAAAGAATAATCCTTTCAGGCTTTCTTTAGTAAGATGCACAGGACGGTCGGCTTTTACTTCAACATACTGAAAACCATGATAATTAAACGCCGGCACAAGTACATTGTCTTTACCATCCAGAATATAAAGATCTGTTTGAAAATCGATATCAGGACGTTTCGAGAAATAAATATCTATATTTCCCGTTTCCAAACGACCATCCGGTTTTAACAGCTCACCATGACGTACCGCCACTTTTGTACCACTTTCTCCCTTGATTGAAAGTTGGCAATAGCCCGCCATATTGATTCCCATGTCATATACGTAAACACTGTCACCATAGTTCTTCATAGATATGGGCAAAACCTCTCGGTCTATTTCTATAGCAGGCATAATCTGGGCACTCATAACAGAAGATGGTCCAGACACACATACCGCTTGTTTCCATGACGCATCATCGAAATCTTCTTTTTCCCAACCGACAATCTCCCGCTGTTTGTCATAAGTATCTCCTCCACATATATTATTCTGCAAATAGGGGCCTGTAGAGGTTTTCCAAGAAGAATCCGAATCGACTACTTGCCGGACACCATCCGCATATAATATATGCAATTCGCATATCATCCTTGCCCGATTGCGCCATCTTGCCTTTTCGAACTCCCATACACCCAAAGGAAAAATTTCATTATAAAATCCGTTGCCTAATACCGCAGATATCACATTATTTCCAGGTTTCAGCAAACCACTGACATCGCAAACACTATATAAGTTCCTTTTATCATAATGAGTAAATCCGGGGTTAAGAACAGCCGATGAGGCCGGTTCTCCATTAATATTCATTTTGCAATAAGCAGCAGCACTCACATACAAACGTGCTTTTTGAATGCTGGCATCTCTTGTCTGAAACACCTTTCTTAACATCGGCGACGGAAGATAATCCTTATCGTAGCTATCAGTAATCCATTCTCCTGTCCACTTCTCCGGATAAATTTTAGCAGTTTCAAAACTGTCTATCGGTGACTCTATCATGTTTGCTCCGTTCTTATCTGTGGCAACTACTTTCCAATAGTATTTCGTGCAAGATTCCAATTTTTTCATCCCTGTATACTTGCTTGCCGACAGGTCAGATTCTACAACACCGGAACTCCAAACAAGAGAATCGCCGGCTATTTTTCGAGAAGGAAGATAGAGACAGTCTTTGTCTGTCGAAAGATACAGGCAATAGCTACCTTGCTTAAAGTCAACATTATCGGAATGATAATTCCAATGGAACCGGGGCTGAGGAGAATCCACACAGATAGGATGGCTCGTATATTCGCATTTCATATCGGAAATTTCCACATTCCCAGCTTTACATGCACAGAGTATAAACAGCCCCAAAACACCAGAATAAATATATCCTTTCATAATTTATTTTTCTTTTTCCGCTGTGAAATAATAAGATGTACTACAAATCCACAGATACGTAAAGCCTAAGTTTCGTTGATTGGTTATTTCCTCCCGCAATTCTTTTTCCAAGGTAGCCATATCTTTATTTTCCATACCCGCCTCCAAGAACCACAAAGTACCTTGCAATTTAGGTTGAACCAATAATCCATCGGGAATATTGTCTGTCAGTGATTCAATATAGTTTTTATAGGCTTCATAGTTTGCTTTCCGATTATCAGCATTGACTTTTTGTCCATCCACTTCCGCTTCATATTCATCTTTAGGATTCATAAAAGGATAATACCCCCAATTAATAATACCTGTGCCATATTTTGCGGCAAGAAGCAACTTTTGTTTCAGCCAGTCTATCTGAGTAAATGCCCATTCCCGACTATGATTATGCTCCATTTCCAATGCTTCCGCCCAGTTGTCAGCTTCCACCTGTCCGGTTTCCACATTGACCCAAAATTCCTTTCCGGCTCTCTGGCAGGCTTTGGCTGCCGCAGCAAGGAAAGGCTCTCTTTCATCAAGAGTAAAGAAACTTAAATGTTCGGCTCCGGAATCCTGCAACATCAGAACGTCAATATCAGATTCTTTCATTGTATTAAACCACCAAGCCTCATACTCGGCAGGCGATTGATATCTGAATCCGCGGAACTCTTCTTTATCCAACAAAAAGAAAGGTGATATTGTCACTTTGCTGCCCGGAGCAATAGCATGGCATTTATTAGCTACAGACTTCCACAACTGTCTCCAGAAATTGGCCTGCTTATAATCCAGACTGTCCATGGGATTTATTTCATTATTCAAATACCAGCCCCAAAAGGAAGGATGATTGCCATACATCTCATGGTATGCAACAATGTGCTTATTACTTTTCTTTTTCAACACAGTAAGTATACTGTCATGATTTTCGTCCGGATGATATAATCCTCCACCGATTATATTTATGTCGCACATCACTTTCATACCTAATTCATCTGCGACAGAATAAATAATCTCCAAGACATTTTCTTTACATGGTATTTCGTTCCCTTTCGGTTTAGAAGAGCAACCTCCCATAATAAGACAAAAACAAGTAATGAAATATATACAGTTTTTTTTCATATCTTCTACCAATATTTACAGTTTTAATTAAAGGAAAAAGTGGCTAAAAAGACAGATAAGAAAGAGGCCCGCTCTTCAACCACCTTGATTAAAAATAATGTTTTAATTCTCCGGTCTTATAAACCCTTCATAATTTCCGTTATTTTCCCAGTCATAAATTGAAACATTGGAAACAACAAGTTTACCAGGACGAAATTCCACATCAATCACATAAATTTTTCCCATTGCGAAAGCTACATTTTCTACAATATCAATGGAATTTTCAGCCTGACCAATCTGGAAAGAAAGAGTCATGTCAACTTTCTCGTTAATATTGGGAACTGCCGTTATCATTTCAGTTGTAGTCTCCTCCGGATTTGTCGTAATCGACGTAAACGTTTCTTCAAAATTCAAAGCTGCATTCAAATTTTCAATGTTCGAGATAGTCCCCTTCAAAGCATTTAAGACAGCTTTTTTACCCAGCGCTTTTGAAGAAACACGAATATTTGAAATCGATTCATCCCCTGCATAATTTTCTGTTTTGCTGAATCGCACCATGATACCAGCCATTGCATGACGCATCACTAAACAGGCTTGCGGTTTGTCTCTATTGACATGGGCAACTGAACCATACATATAATCAACGCAATCTTTATTATCAATGGGAATTGCAGTAAAATCGTTGTTTTTCTCAGAATACGGATAGCAAGCAACTGCATAACCTGATCGAGAAGATACTTTTACATCAGCTGCGCTCTTCCAGACTTGGTTTGTCCCGATACCCACAGAGGTGTATTTCTGATTCTTGTTGCCCTCTCCATAGTCTTCGCCATTCACATACATCATGGACACCCCAATAGAGGTATTATCCTTAAAGCCGCTTTCTGTAATAAACGAACGTGTCAGCTCGGCTATTGAAACAGAAATCTGCAATGGTACCGGTTCCACCACTTCTTCATCAGGAATGACAATTTCATCCGAGATAGTATCTTCATCATTACTACACGCTGTAAAAAAGAGACCTGTAGATAAAACTAAAAATGTTGTTACATATAATATTTTCATATTTGTAATATTTTACACATTAAAATTGCAAAATCAGTTCTCAATAAAAATTAAAAGACGAATGATTATTCAACATCGCGAACCAAATTTGGATTGCGTGTCCAACTCTCATCGATTTGCATACGAGTTCCACATATACCACAATCAAAATATACAACCCATGCGCTACCACCGCCATTGGTCGTACTAGACCAATTAAGAGCATATCCTTCACTGATGACATCATTAACATCGCCACCGGCAGCTTTAATACGATGCAATTCCGCATTCAATTGGTTCCTATATTTATAAATCACAGCCAATTGCCCTAATGAAGGTATATACCACCCCTCTTTTAAAGCGGCAGCATTTGCCTTTATAATAGGATACTCATCTCCTTCATAACCACCATTTGCCTTTATCATAGCAGCTGTATTACTTTTACCATCGAAATCATTTAAAGCACCTTTGCTACCTAACCATGAACCATCAGATATATGTGGAAAATCTGTACTTGTTCCATCGAATATTACAACGTATGAATTACTTCCATCGGAAGTAGAAAAATACGGGATATCGACAAATGGGTCATTTGTGGTACGCCATTTCACCGGATCGGAGTTGAATGTAGTACGCACTATCATTTTATGATTGCCCGGCAAATATTCTTTATCAGTAATCATGATTCCTGTAATATTTTTCACGTTATATTCTTGCTTTCCTTTATCATTGACGAATGTAAGATTTTCTGTCTCAGAAATGAATGTGTCTTCGGTGATACCTGTCACCTTACACTTATACAAAGCATTTTGCTTGAATGTCACAGTTCTCTTTGTGTCAAGCTTATAAGTCGTATCATTCATTTTCACTTTGATACTTATCTTCCCGGCATCTAATCCTGACGGTTCTCCGTTCTCCAACTGATTGGGCACAAGCAGTATATATTTTTTCAACGCTTTTGTATTATCAGCCTCTACTTCATCAACCGTCGGCACATATTCATCATTATAAGTAACAACTACTTCCTGATCGGAGTTAGTAGGGGTAACTATTCCCGTCGTTACATCCAACACACTTGTTGTGCCAACACCTGATCCACTGATAGAAATGGATTTCAATTTAGAATCAGTCACATTCGTATTGCGTGCAATCTCAACTTCCAATATAGCTAAGACGTGATGAAAAGAGAGGGACACTCGCGAGTTTACGCTACTGACAACAATAGGTGCGGCATACAGATAGTCAATCTGACTATCATCAACAACAATCGGCAGTTGTTTGATGTTACTTATTGTTTCATTATATGGATAATATGCAAAAAGATGTCCTTCGCTATTGCTTATCATCAATTCTTCGTCGGTTGAAATCCATTCGTCTCCATTTCTCTGATAAGGCATGTTATTGTAGTCCTTACCATCATAATAACCTCCGTCTTTCCCTTGCAGTGATAGACCAAAATATCCTTTTAATCCCTCTTTGTTAAAATTCATTTCTTCTCCTTCAATGATAGAGGGAGCTTGCATAGTGAATGTCAAAGGAGAATCTTCACTTGCATAAAAGTTGTCCTGAACAAGTTCCTTGTCGTTAGAACAGGCTATCAATAAAACTGTTGATAATAGAATATAAATTATATTTTTCATGTTGTTTCATTTTATTATTTTACAACAAAGTGATTACAAGCATTAACCAGCCAAATGTATTCAAATCCTATTTTTTTCTGATTGGTGATTTCTTTACGGAGGGCAGTCTCAAGTTCTTTTCCGTCCAGACTGCCCAAATCGGTCGGGAACCACCATAGGGTTCCTTTAATTTTGGGTTGAGCTTTCATTCCTGCCGGTATTGTTGAAGGAACTCTCTTCTGATATTCCAGATAAGCATTATAATTAGCTTGTCGAGTCGTATTATCCATACCCGATCCATGTACAACTAACGGGCTGTTATCAGTAGAAGGATCCATATAAGGATAATATCCCCAGCTGACAATACCTGTTGCATATTGAGCAGCTAGTTCTATTTTCTCCTGAAGCCAGTCTATCGGAGTAAAACGCCACACCTGAGTTCCGTTTCTTTCCATCTCCAAAGCATGTTCCCAGTCTCTAGCCAATATTTCAGCTGTCTCGATATTGCCCCAAAGTTCTTTGCCGGTTCTCCGGCAAGCATTATAAAAAGCTTTATAAAAGGCTTCTCTTTCGGCAAGAGTAAAGAACGACAAATGTTCTGCACCTGAATCTTGCAGCATGACAATATCAATTCCGCTTGCTTTCAATGTATTATACCACCATGTTTCGGTTTCTTCCGGCGTTATAAACTTGAATCCCCGATGAGTGCCTTGATCTAGGATGAAAAAAGGAGAAATCGTCACTTTTGTTCCTGGAGCAACACTATGACAACTCTCTGCCACTCCTTTCCAAAGTTCTCTCCAAAACAACGACTTTGATTTTTGCATTTCAGTCAAAGGATTGATCTCGGTATTAATATACCATCCCCAAAATGATGCATGATGTCCATAGCAATTATGATATAACTTAATATAATTATCACATTTGTTGACCAAGTCTCTTGCAGCATATTTACCGTAATAACTACCACCGGATAAATTAACATCACAAATGACTTTCATGTCCAATTCGTCTGCAATAGAATATATCATTTCTAATTCACCTTTTTTCTGATCCACCTCTTTCACATCTGTTACATCATTATCATCAGACGAACAGGAACTACAAGGTATCAAAGCCCAAAGAAACAATATAATTAAAAATATGTTTTTTCTCATAATCTAATTGAATTATATTAGGATGTTTGTTTTTAATAATAAATTTCATACATTAATATCCCGGATTTTCCACCAAATTAGAATTGGCTCCGATTCTTGCCTGAGTAATCGGGAAATAGTAATTAGATTCCGGAAATTGAGGCTGGTTAGCTCCGTCAACATGATCTAAAAATTCGATCCAATATTTACGTGTTTCATAATCCAAGACATAACGCACACCTGTATACCATTGTGTAAGAGCTTCTTCAGCATCACGCCATCTACGCAAATCCCAATATCTGTGGTTTTCAAAAGCCAGCTCCACTTTCCTTTCATGTTTAATTTTGTCTAAATCAATAGAAGTGAGTTTGTTAATGCCGGCTCTTTTACGGATCTGATTCACAAATTCAAGAGCTTCTCCGTCTTTTCCCAACTCATAAGCAGCCTCAGCCATATTCAATAGAATTTCGCCATAGCGGAAAATCATATAATCAGTACGTGATTCACACAGCCAAATCATATTGTTAGCAGAAGGGTCTACATATTTCATAATGCCAAATCCGGTATTTGTCACTCCGGAAAGAACATGATGCTGGCTTTGATATCCTACAGCCTTTACGCCATTATAACTGTCGTTAGCGTTATACGAAGTTGTGCCGTCTGGTTTTCTCAAGCCTATATGAAAATCTATCTTTCCATTTCCATATTCTTCGCCTGCACATTTTTCCCATTCATCTCCATTGGTATAGATAGATGCTTTAAACCGAGGATCCTTATTAGCCCAGAGTTCCTCCATCGTCCATAAACGACTTTTTACATAGTCTCTATCAAGTTTGCCGGATGTACCATCGATATATTCAAATTCTTCTACCATTTCAAGGTATGGACCATTTTCATTTCCACAGTTCCACACATTAGGATTGGGAGCTTGCATCATATCCCACGACCATGTACAAAGTCCGCCGCCGCTATTAAATCCTGTTCCATAATGCTGTTTGACCATAATAGCCTCACAGTTTTTCTTGGTCAGAAACAAATCCTTAAAATTCTGCACTTTATCACTATTCTCATCGTACAGTTTAAATCCTCCCTTCGTTATTATTTCTTGACAGGCATTATAAGATTTCTGAAAATAGTTATCAGCTTCACTGGAAGAAATGCCTAATAATCCGTCTAATTGCACCTTGCCATATTTGGCAATACTTCCGGCATAGAGTGCAGCACGGGATTCGAGAGCCAAAGCAGCCCACTTGCTTGCACGTCCCCACTCTGTCTGACCGGCTAAATCCTCCTTGATATCTTCACATTCAGATATGATAAAATCGTACACATCCTTTTCTGATGTTCTTATAGGATAGAGCACTTCATCAGGAGAATCTACATTAGGCACAACTGTCAGCATGGGAAACGCACCATATCGCTTAACCATTGAATAGAAAATATAGGCACGTAGGAAACGGCATTCCGCCAATCTAAGCTTTATCAGCTCTGCATCAAGAGGAGAATCAGGCAAATTAGCAATGGCGTTATTCAGATTACGTAAAGTATAATATGCATTTTCCCAATATTCGGAACAACCTCCATTTGAAGGAATCCCTGAAATCTTATAAGCAGCCAAGTTATCCCATGAATCAGAGTTGTATTTAGTTTCATCTGTAATATCCATTATCAACCGAGGACCAAACGCTTGCGAACTGTTTCCAAAAAAATAATTCATATCAGTCGAACGCGGATCTTGATTCATCGGACTTCCTGTCCAACTATTAAACAATGTAGTTGCATCACCCACCATTACCGGAGTGTACATATATTGCGATGCTATAAAATTATCCAAAAGAGTAGCGTTAGACCAAACATCATTATCCGTATATATATTAAGCGGTCTTTTGTCTAATACATCGTAGCATGAAATGCATGATAACACAGCCACAATGAATGAAATGTTTATACATATCTTTCTCATATAATTCTTTTTTTATATTAGAACTCTAAATTGACTCCAAAACTAAATGTCCTCTGCTGGGGATAATAGTAAACTGTAGAAACGCCATCAGCAACCTCCGGATCGACGCCATATTTGCTTAATGTGCTTAGTGTAAACAAGTTGGTACCGGCTAAATAGAATCTCAATTTTTGAATGCCAACCCTATTCATCCATCTTCTCGGAACTTCATATCCTATAGATGCATATTTCATACGTAGATAAGCTGTATTATGTAAACGATAATCAGAAAACAAGCTATTAGTTGAAGCCCCACCATAACGTGGCACCAAGGCGTTAGAATCGAAATTGTCTATGGTCCAACGATGTTCATACGTAAAATTAGTCGGAACACTTTGCAAATCGACATTAGTAGAATACCCCCAAGCTCCTTGTAACAAGAATGTCACATCGAACCCTTTCCATTTGAACGTACCGTTAAGACCTGCTATCCAATTCGGTGTTGACCCCTTACCAATCTCAATCTGGTCTCTCCAATCCAACACATTGTCTCCGTTTAAATCTTTATAAATCACATCGCCCGGACGCAATGAAGAATTATTACCGAGATCAGAATAGACATACGGCAAATTGTCTATTTGTTCTTGAGATTGGAACAGGCCGTCTGACACATATCCAAACTGACGATTAGTCCATCTCCCTGTTTTCCTATTCAATCTATCCTGATCTTCATCTTCATAATCGGGTTCATCGTATTTATCCCATTTTGAGCGTGCCCAAGTAAGATTAGTGGTAATATCCATCGAGAAATCTCCCAATTTCCAATAAGTACCCAATAATAGCTCAAAACCACGAGTATTGATAGCATTTAAGTTTACCGTAGGCAGCGTGGCACCAAAACTTGAAGGAACAGAATTTACTCTTGTGCCAGGAATGCCGGAGCGAAGACGATAAAATGCATCAACAGAACCATACAACTTCCTACTCAGGAAACTGAAATCCACTCCTCCATTGTAAATCTTCATCTTTTCCCAAGTTAATGCCGGATTTGCTAATCCAGTGACATACAATCCTGAATATGTTACATCTCCTAATCTATATTGACCATCAAATCCATAACCTGATAAATAAGGAAATTCATTCGCTGCATTTAAACCTACTGCATCATCACCTGATTCACCATAGCTTGCTCTCAATTTTAAGTTATCAATGAATGACAAACGATTCATAAATGATTCTTCAGACATTACCCATCCCAAGGATACACTGGGGAAATATCCCCATCGATGGTGCTTTGGAAATCTGGCAGATGCATCTGCACGAAAAATTGTCTCCAACAGGTATCTATTCTTATAGGAATAATTCAAACGGCCAATCCAACTGGCACGTCCCATTTCGCTTGCAGTTCCATCGGCTATTGAAGTGGTGTTGTCACCGGCAATTATCTGTTCGATGGCTGTATTTGTGTAATTGGAACGGCTCCCCATCAAATAATCACCTCTATAATCGGTACTTTCAAACACCCCCATAACTGAAATTTTATGTTCTTGAGCAAACGTATTTTCATAATTCAGAGAGTATTGTTGAATGAACTGTTTATTATATATATAAGACTCGGTAGACTTAGTCGGGTCACTACCTCTATTAAGGGTGTATTGGTCAGTGTCAATGTCATAACTATAAAATAGATTTTGCCTTCTGAATTCTTTCATTTTATCAGAAGTCTCCTGCATACTGATAAATGCTTTCAGGCTAAGTCCGGGTATTTGCAGAACATCATATTTGGCAGTTGCGTTAATACGGTTTGTCCTATACCTGTTCTTTTGATAACCATTAAGTTCCGTACTTCCGGCTGCAATAATGTTACCTTCAGCAATACCTCCATAGGCAAGTTTCGATTTATCAGGTAGTTCTGCCGGATACTTAGCATCCGTACTATATAATCTTAGCCAGAAATTCGCTCCTCCGTTCAACCCCATATACGAAAAGCACTTATCTTCATAGATGGAATTTGCATCCATTGACAGTGAAAAGTTTTTAGTAATTTTCGCATCAACATTCAATTGGAAATTATAACGTGAATAGTCGCCACCATCATGACGAATGATAGTTTCTTGTTTGTTATATCCAAAGTAGGTATAAAATTTAATATTTTCATTTCCACCGGAAATACTTATATTATGATTTTGTTGGGGAGCATATTTTCTCATAGCAAGACCAAACCAATCAGTATTGGGGTAGTGCGGGTCTGTACCTTGAAAATATTTTTCTATCTGTTCCGGAGTATATGGAGCAGCTTCGTCAGGTTTTTCTTGATTTTGATAAAGTTCCAAGGCCAATTGTGCACTTTGACCGGCATTTTGCGGTTTGTTGATATGCGTTGAACCTTGCAAAGTAAATGAAGAATTAACGGTAACAGTCGGTTTTTGATTAGTACCACGTTTCGTTGTAATAAGAATTACACCATTACCGGCTCTGGCTCCATAAATGGAAGCAGCTCCATCCTTCAATACCGAAATAGAAGCGATTTGGTTAGCATCAATATTGTTCAATGAAGATTCTACTCCATCTACAATAATTAAAGGAATACCAAAGCCACGAATATTTAATGACGAAGAATCACTGCCGGGAAGTCCTCCCTCCTGTTTGGCTATAACACCGGGAAGTTGTCCTCCCAACATATTGGTTACATTGGCAATAGGAGCAGTAGTTAATTTCTCATTTTTTACATTTGAAATAGAACCGGTTAACATTCCTTTCTTTTGTGTACCGTAACCAACAACAACAACCTCGTCTAATAATTTTGTGTCTTCAGACATTGTGATATTAAAAAATCTTTTCTCTTTCACCGTTACGGATTGTTGTTGCATTCCTACGTAATCAATTTTTAAAACAGATGTAGTTGAAACTCCATTCAACGTAAAATTTCCATTGATATCAGTCGTCGTACCATTTGTACTACCTACTACTACGATTGTAGCTCCAATAAGAGGTTCTCCCTGAATATCTTTAACAACCCCTCGTATAGATATTTCTTGGGCACATATACATGAGCATATTATACACATCAATATCAATACAATGCTCTTCAATAAATTAAATCTAAAGTTTCTTTGTTTCATATTTACAACTATAAAAGATTATCACTATTTACATAATTTCCTTGGGATATATGCATTACATTAAGTCGATTAATTTTCTCTAATTCTAGTTGTTCTAGTATGTTCCAGCATTGAAATAATCCCCTTGGCACATGAAAGCATCCTTTCCATTTTCCTCCTTTGAGTGGCAACAACACTTCTCCTCTTCGGTTTAAGTATCCATACCATTCGGGGTGTTCTTTATCCTTAAAGTGTGTCCAAGTGTAGTCATGTACCTTTTCAAACCATTTTAGGCATTTTTGATCTCCCGTTAGTTGATAACCTTTTAGTAGAGATATCAAGGTCTCAATGTGCACCCACCAGAGTTTCTGATCCCACTCCAATTGTTGAGGTGGACAACCATTACGATCCATAAAGTAATAAATGCCGCCGTACTCTTTATCCCAACCATAATTGAGCATTGTAAGGGTGGTATCTTTGGCTTTCTCTATCAATTCAGGACGATTCAGGCGTTTACCTAGATCCATGATAAACCACATCGCTTCGATGGCATGGCCGGGGGTCAGCTGACGGCCTTCAAAACAGTCAACCAGACTACCGTCGACATCTACATTTTCAAGAATGATACCTCCGAGTTCAGGACGGTAAAAAATTTCCATTACTTCGTAGATGCAAGTTTCCATCGTTTCTTTTAGATAATTTTCATCTAAAAGATGTTCTATCTCCTGAGCCAGATTACAGAGTATCATCGGCAGGGCAAAGTTCTTCAGATTACGGGTCCCCGGATGAAGTTTGTTCCATTTGCCTTTCGGATTATCCACTTTAGACAGGATAATATCGAAGGTTTTTTTGGCAATGTCTGCATATTCCTGATTGCCTGTGGCCAGACTTAGCTGACCGAAAGCCATGGTGGCGAATGTATACGAAAATATATTGTACGGTTCTACCAATGGTCTACCCGAACGATCGAGAGAAAAATACCAGTTATAGTTTCCGTCATGTCCATATTTTTTTAAGAATTCTCCACCTTGAATAGCACAATCCAGCCATTCCTGACGTTTTTCTATTTTATTGTAGAGCATAGAGAACATCCATACTTCTCTACCTTGCAACCAAACGAATTTATCCGTATCGAAAACTTTTCCTTCACGATCAAGACATGTGAAATAACCACCATATTCATGATCCTGCGAGTTTTTGAGCCAAAAAGGAAGGACATTGTCCAAAAGTTCATCCTTGTACTGATTTGCTAATTTCTTAAAATCCATAATATTATCTATTATATGACAGCATGGATAAGTAATCGATGATAACGTTTATTGAATGGCCATACAAAAAACATCTCTAACTATTCCTACTGTCTAGTTGTAAATTTATTAATTATAAGGTCTGTTTTATATTTATTCCGAACGGGTCCAGTATCTTTCAATCTCCTCCAGCGACTTCCCAGTGGTCTCCGGCACGAGTTTCCAGACAATCAGCATATACGGCACGCACATGAGGGCGAACAGGAAGAATGTTCCGGCGGGGGTAAGGTTCTGGAGCATCCAGGGGGTTAACTGTCCGATCAGGTACGTTCCGATCCACAGAGCGAATCCTGCTATCGACAT